>NZ_JNNN01000011.1:0-840 GCF_000735635.1 Massilia sp. LC238
TACTTGATCCGGTTGAACTGCTTTTTGAGCGCCATCGCATTCGGCTTGCAGCCTGCGGCGGCCTGGCGCTGCCATTCGGCGAGCGCCCAGTTCCAGACCCGGCGCACAGTCCCGGCCGCGCGCGCGAAATAGCCGCGTTGTTCAAGCGTGGGGTCAATCCTGATCCGGTGCGCCAGCAGCATCGTGACTCTCCAGCGCCGCGCGCAGCTGGCGGCGGTAGTTGCGCAGCCCGCACAGGCGGCTCGAGAAGCAGTAGACGATCGTCATCAGGTCCTGCACCATCTCCTGCTCGGGCGACAGGCGTTCCTGGTTCAGCACCAGCAGTTCGCAGCCGTGCAAGGCTGCGTGATGCGCGAACCAGTCGAAGCCGAAGCGGGTCAGCCGATCGCGGTGGGCCAGCACCAGCGTCGCCACCTCGCCGCGCCCGATCGCATCCATCAGGGCCAGGAAGTGCTTGCGACCGAAGTTCAGCCCCCCCCGACTTCCTCAACATACTCGACCCCGGCCAGGCCGCGCGCGGCCGTGAACTGCTCGAGCGTGTGGCGCTGGTTTGCGAGGTCGGGGCGCTGGGCGGCGCTCGACACCCGGCAGTAGGCGACGATCCGCCGCGGTGCATCGGGCGACGGCAGGCGCAGGAACGCGCGCAGCTGGCTCTCGGTATAGCGACGTCGGTTGCTGGCGGTGCGCGCCGCCGGGACCAGTCGTCCCTCACGCTCCCAGCGCTGTAGCGTCTTGACCGTGATTCCCAGCAGCTTCGCTGCGTGTCCAATCGCTAAAGTGCTTTCCATGATCATTATTCGACACTTGGGTGCACATTAAGTTCGACTAGGGTCTAGCTCC
>NZ_JNNN01000012.1:0-154193 GCF_000735635.1 Massilia sp. LC238
GTCCGGAGCGGGGAGGGCGGCGGGAGGCGGAGCGCGCATCCCCGGATTATCGCCGGGCCTGCGCCCGCCTGTCCACGCGGGGCAGGCACTCAGCCGCCGCCGATACCCCGCATGACCTTGCCGCTGCCGCCGCAGTTGGAACAGGGCCGGCCGTCGGACAGCTTGCCGGTACCGGCGCAGGCTTCGCAGACGTCTTCTCCGGCGCCGGGCGTACCGGGTTCCGCTTCGTCGCCGGGATTCAGGTCGGGATCGGGTTGCATGCTCATGGCGTCCTCACAGTGGTTGGTCACGCGGCCATTGTAGGCGTCGCATGCGGGAGGCGGCGCAGCGCTGGACGCTGAGGCGAGCCGGGCTTATACACAAAAATTGCCGTAAAATAATTTTGTGCGGACTCGTTCCCATTGCGCGACAGCTGTGCGTAAACCCTTGATTTGTGGGGCTATCGTGATTGCCTTCCCAATAGGCAAATTGTTGAAAGCCGCACGGATGGCCGCATTCGGCGTGTCAAGCCCCCGCTTTTCCACATAGTTATTCACAGACTTTGTGGATATCAGGAAAACTTTTTAATTATTAACTACTTAGCATGTCTTCTGCATGTAATCCATGACCTGACGCCGGGCAAAATGTGGATTCAATCGTGCGCGGGCTTGACTCTGCATTTCTTTAAGCTTGCACAAGAGAACTGGATAAATGTACAGTATGGCATTTGCCGCCGCCATTTCCTTGTGTACCCCCATGTCCGCCGTCCACCAGCAGTCCACCCTAGATGATGCCTTCGCCGGCCTGAATGCCGAACAGCGCGCCGCGGTCGAGCACGACATCGGCGCCGCCAGCGTGCGGCCGCTGCTGGTGGTGGCCGGGGCGGGCTCGGGCAAGACCAATACGCTGGCGCACCGCGTCGCGCGCCTGATCCAGCTGGGTGCCGATCCCCAGCGCATCCTGCTGCTGACGTTTTCGCGGCGTGCGGCGGGCGAGATGAGCCAGCGCGCCAGCGGCGTGCTGCAGCGCCTGCTCGGCAAGGGCGGCAGCGCCAATGCGGCCCAGCTGAGCCTGCCCTGGGCCGGCACCTTCCACGCGATCGGCGCTCGCCTGCTGCGCGAGTATGCCGGCCGCATCGGCCTGGACGAATCCTTCACCATCCACGACCGCGGCGACTCGGAAGACCTGATGGGACTGGTGCGCCACGAGATCGGCCTGTCGCATACGGAAAAGCGCTTTCCGCTGAAGGGCACCTGCCTGTCGATCTATTCGCGGGTGGTCAACAGCCGCGAGCCATTGGAGGCGGTGCTGCAGTCCACCTTTCCCTGGTGCAGCGAGTGGGAAGGGCAGCTGAAATCCCTGTTCGGCGCCTACGTCGACGCCAAGCAGGAGCAGAACGTGCTGGATTACGACGACCTGCTGCTGTTCTGGTCCGAGATGGCGAGCGACCCGGAGCTGGGCCCGGAGCTGGGCGCCCGCTTCGACCACGTGCTGGTCGACGAGTACCAGGACACCAACCGCCTGCAGGCGGCGATCATCACCGGCATGAAGCCCGGCGGCGAGGGCGTGATGGTGGTCGGCGACGATGCCCAGTCGATCTATGCCTTCCGCGGCGCCACCGTGCGCAACATCCTCGACTTCCCGAAGCAGTTCTCGCAGCCCGCCGAAGTCATCACGCTGGAGCGCAACTACCGCTCGACCCAGCCGATCCTGGACGCTTCCAACGCCGTCATCGCCGCGGCCCGCGAACGCCACGCCAAGACGCTGTGGACCGACAAGGCCTCCAGTCTCAAGCCGCAACTGGTCCTGATCCCGGACGAAGCCGAACAGGCGCGCTGGGCCTGCCGCCGCATCCTCGAACACCGCGAAGCCGGCATCGCCCTGAAATCGCAGGCGGTGCTGTTCCGCGCGGCCAGCCACAGCGCCGCGCTGGAGCTGGAGCTGATGCGTCGCAACATCCCCTTCGTGAAGTTCGGCGGCCTGAAGTTCCTGGAAGCGGCCCACATCAAGGACGTGCTGGCGGTGCTGCGCTTCGCCCAGAACCCGAACGGGCGCATGGCGGGTTTTCGTGTGGCCCAACTGATCCCGGGGATCGGCCCGGCGACCGCCACCCGCCTGCTGGATGCGGTGGGCGAGGCCGCCGACCCGCTGGCGGCGGTGGAAGCCTTCGCCGCGCCGGGCAAGAGTCTCGAGGACTGGGCCGCCTTCAGCGCACTGTACCGGCGCCTGCGCACGCCGGGACTGCGCTGGCCGGCCGACATCGAGCTGGTCAAGCAATGGTACTTGCCGCACCTGGAACGCATGTACGACGACGCGCAGGTGCGCGCCGCCGACGTCGAGCAGCTCAGCGCGCTGGCCGGCGGGCACGCGACGCGCGAGAGCTTCCTGGCCGAGATCACGCTCGACCCGCCGGAAGCCACCAGCGACCGCGCAGGCAGCCCGCTGCTCGACGAAGACTACCTGATCCTGTCGACCATCCATTCCGCCAAGGGACAGGAGTGGAAATCGGTGACGGTATTGAACGTGGTGGACGGCTGCATTCCGTCGGACATGAGTACCGGGAACAACGACGACATCGAAGAAGAGCGGCGCCTGCTCTATGTGGCCATGACGCGCGCCCGCGAACACCTGCACCTGGTGCTGCCGAACCGCTTCTTCATCAAGCAGCAGGCCCAGATGGGCGACCGCCACGTCTACGCAGCCCGCTCGCGCTTCATCACCCCGGCGATGCTGAAGCATTTCGAAGAGACGACCTGGCTCAGCGCGGACACGCAGCAGCTGCGCAAGCCGGTGCCGGAGAGCGTGCGCATGCTGGTACGGGAGCGCGCTCGGAACGCGTGGAAATGAGCGATGATCGGCACACGTTGAGGACTTATCCCCCGTGCAGTGATTTTGTAGGAATATGCCCCAGACCCCCGCACTGCACGAAAGTGGGGCGCGTGCAAGTCATTGATTTTTAGAGTTTTTCAATTTGCCTGCGGAACGGGCAATTTGTTGAAACCCGCATCATTACTGGACTTTCAGCTTGTCAAGTAGTGCTTTTCCACATCTTTATCCACAGTTCTTGTGGATATTGAAGAACTTCCCATAAAATCAAGCGCTTACGTGCGAAGCTTGAGTTTCCTCAAGCTTCGCCGCCGAGTTGCAGCCCCAGCTTTGCATGCTGGTGTAGAAAGCCCGTGTTGCGGGATCAGGCAGGCGCGTTGGCGCTGGCCCGCTTCAGGCGATCCAGCTCGGCCAGGAAGCGTTCTGCAGCAATGCCGGGGGGCCATGGTTCCCAAGGCGTGCCGCCGAAACAGGACACCAGCGGGTCCTGGTCCAGCACGTCGGCGCGGATCTTCAGCGTGCGCTTGACTTCGTCCGGCGTCCAGCCGGTAACGTGCACCGCTTCGCTTGCCGCCGCGAGTCGGTCGGCCTGCTTGTGCAGCCTGTGCTCCTTCTCGGTCCAGGCCGGCAGGCCGTAGCGCAGGAAGACCATCTGCTCCAGGCGCCTGGTCAGGGCACGAAAGCCTTCGCCCAGGAAGGGCTTGATCACCGAGATCGCATCGAAGCCGAGCAGGCCTTCCTCAGCGTCGTGCAGCAGCTCGCGCAGCTCCTGCAGGGGCGTGGGCGGGGGAGCGATGGCGCGGCGCAGCAGCATCACGGTCAGCGAGTGCTGGGCCACCGACAGGGGCAGCGGCCAGGCCGAATGGCCGCCCCAGCGGTAGGTGCGCGCCAGGCCCAGCGCCAGGTCGGCGTCGTCCCAGTCGAAGGGAGTCGGGTTGAGCAGGTCCAGGCGCTTACCGGAAGGCATGCGGACCCAGGCACGCACGTCGGCGCCGGTTGAGTTGTGCATGCGCCGATTTTACACACCGGCGGGCCCATTCTCCGCATAATTGATACAAGCAAAGATGCTCCACTGCCGAGTGCCTACACTGGACCGGCTAGGCGGGCCCGGCCCGCAGACGGGAGGCGACATGAACGAGGACACCCAGCTGGAATGCGACGTGCTGGTCGTGGGCGGCGGCATCAATGGCGCGGGAATCGCGCGAGACCTTGCCGGGCGCGGCCTGAAGCTGCTCCTGTGCGACAAGGACGACCTCGGGTCCCACACGTCTTCCGCTTCGAGCAAGCTGATCCACGGCGGCCTGCGCTACCTCGAGCACCGCGAGTTCGGCCTGGTGCGCAAGGCGCTGCGTGAACGCGAAACCCTGCTGTGCAGCGCACCGCACATCATGCATCCGCTGCGCTTCGTGATGCCGCACGACGCCTCGCAGCGGCCGGCCTGGCTGATCCGCGCCGGCCTGTTCCTGTATGACCGCCTGGCGCCGCGCAGCTTCCTGCCCGCTTCAAATGCGGTCGAGCTGGGCGGGCACCGCGCCGGCGACCCGCTCAAGCCCAGCTTTACGCGCGGCTTCGAGTACTCGGACGGCTGGGTCGACGATGCCCGGCTGGTGGTGCTGAATGCGCTCGATGCGCACGAGCGCGGCGCCACCGTGCTGACGCACACACGCTGCACGGCCTTCGAGCGCGACCTGCAGTACTGGACGGCGACGCTGGTGCGGGGTGAACGCAGGCTGAGGGTCAAGGCGCGCTGCCTGGTCAACGCGGCCGGCCCGTGGGCCGCGCGGGTCGCCCAGATCGCCACCGGCAGCGCTCCCGCGCGCCGCCTGCGCCTGGTCAAGGGCAGCCACATCGTGGTGCCGCGCCTGTTCGAGCACCAGTACGCCTACATCTTCCAGCATCCCGACGGGCGCATCGTGTTCGCGATGCCCTATGAAGGCGCCTTCACCCTCATCGGCACCACCGACCTCGAGTTCCAGGGCGACCCGGACGGGGTGGCGATCGCCGGCACCGAGACCGCCTACCTGTGCGAGCTCGCCAACCGCTATTTCCGGCGCCAGGTCGCGTCCGCGGACGTCGTCTGGTCCTACTCGGGCGTGCGCCCGCTGCTCGAAGACGACGCCGCCAGCGCCAGCGCGGCCACGCGCGACTACCTGCTCGGGCGCGATACGGCGGGCGCGCCCCTGCTGTCCGTCTTCGGCGGCAAGATCACCACCTTTCGCAAGCTGGCCGAGGAAGCGACGGACTGGATCTCCGGCGCACTCGGGCACACCCGGCCGGGGTGGACGGCGCAGGCCGTGCTGCCCGGTGGAGACCTGTTCGGCGGCCTGCCAAACAGCCGCGCCGTGCTCGAATTCGACGCGTGGGTGGCCGCGCTCGAACGCCGCCATCCCTGGCTGCCTGCCGACCTGGCGCGGCGCTGGGCGCGTGCCTACGGTACCCGTGCCGAGATCCTGCTGGCCGGCGCCGCCGGCATCGATGACCTGGGCGAGGAGGTGGCCCCCGGCCTCCATGCCGCCGAGTTGCGCTACATGATGCGGCACGAGTGGGCCGGCTGCGCCGAGGACGTACTGTGGCGCCGCAGCAAGCTCGGGCTGCACCTGCCTCCTGGTTGTGCGGACGACGTCGACGCCTGGATGGATGCAGCGCGGGCCAGCGAAGGGACGGCCCCGCTGGTCGAGCCGGCCTGAACTCCTGCCGGTTCGCGCTATCATGGCCATCCCTGTTCAAGGATGGAAAAGCCCATGCGTCTCTACGTCAGTCCCCGCGCGCCCAACCCGCGGCGTGTCACCATGTTCATGGCGGCCAAACGAATCGAAGGCATCGAACTGGTCGACGTCGACCTGAATGCCGGCGGCCACCGCAGGCCTGAATTCACCGCCCTGAATCCGTTGGCGCGCGTTCCCGTGCTGGTGCTCGACGATGGCCGCGCGCTGAGCGAGACGCGCGCCATCTGCACTTACCTCGAAGGCCTGTATCCGGAACCGAACCTGATGGGAGTGGACAGCACCGAGCGCGCCTTCATCGAGATGGCCGACCGTCGCATGGAGCTCCACCTGATGCTGGAAGCGGCGCTGTGCGTGCGCCATACGCATCCGGGGCTGGCAAGCCTGGAGCAGCCGCAGTTTCCGGACTTCGGCGCGGCGCAGGGACAAAAGATGCGCGCAACGGCGCGCTGGCTGGACGGGGAGCTGGGCAGGCAGCCCTACGTGGCCGGGGAACGGTTCACGATTGCCGATATCACGGCATTTTGCGCGCTCGAATTCGCACGTGGTTTGCTGCGGTTCAGGCCGGGGCAGGAGGGGATGGCGCACCTGCAGGCGTGGCGCGACCGGATTGCCGCGGAATACAAGGGATAGCCGGGACAAGCGCGTGGCCGGCGGCGCCGGCCACGGCCCACAATCGATTACCGCACCCGCTTGTACCAGCCCCCGTCCCCGAACAACAGCTGGTAGTCCGCCGCACCGGCGTCGGTCGGCGCCAGTTCGCGGTCCAGCCCCAGCACCCCGAACAGCGACAGGCTGTCGCGGAACAGGCGCAGCACGCGCTGGCGCAGCAGCGGCCCGAAATCGGGCAGGGCGCGGCGGCAGATGATGCCGTGGAACTCGTTGAACGAGGCGTCCGTCACCAGGCTGTACTGCGCCCAGGTGATGCGTTCGCGCAGGCGCGGCAGCAGGCGCGCTTCGCCGTTCGTGATCTCGAAGTAGTCGCTCAGGCGCCCGACGCCCCCGCTGGCCTGGTATTGGGCCTGCGACTGGGTCAGCTGGGCCACCGGCAGCGAGGCGTTGCGCACGTCGAATAGCAGCTCGTCGCTGGCGACGGTGGCGAACACCTCGGTGCGGCCGTACAGCTTTTCCTCGGCCAGCAGGATCGCCAGCGTCCAGGCCTCGGCCACGCCGGCCGGCTCGGCCAGCCAGACCTTGGGCAGGGCGGTCGGTCGCAGGCTGTCGCCCAGCGCGGTACGCAGGCGCCGCGTGTCCTCGGGCAGGTCGAACAGCTCGGCCTGCGGCACCGCCAGCGTGCGCACGAGTTCGTGCGCGACACCGGCTTCGTGCAGCACCCGCTCCTGCAGGCTGGAGATGGTCGCCAGCTTGCGCGCGCGCAGCAGCGCGAACAGCTTGTCGCGCAGCCTGGGCCGCGCATAGCCACGGAAATCGACGCCGAAGCGCTGGTAGACGGCTTCCAGAAGCAGTTCGATCTCGAGTTCCTCCGTTGCCTGGGCGGCGGCGAACCCGGACCAGGCACTCAATTCACCCATCGCCGCGGCCTTAGTGGAGCCAGACACGCATCATCGACAGCAGCTGGGCCACATCGACCGGCTTGGTGATGTAGTCCGAGGCGCCGGCGGCGATGCACTTGTCGCGGTCACCCTTCATCGCTTTCGCGGTCAGGGTAATGATCGGCAGCGAACGGAACTTCGGGATGCGGCGGATCGCCCGCATCGTGTCGTAGCCGTCCATCTCCGGCATCATGATGTCCATCAGGACGATCTCGATGGTCGGGTCCTTCTCCAGCACCTCGATGCCGTCGCGGCCGTTCTCGGCGAACAGCACCTGCATCTGCTGGCGCTCCAGCAGGGTGGACAGCGCGAAGATGTTACGCAGGTCGTCGTCGACGATCAGCACCTTGCGTCCGGCCAGGCCGCCGTCCGCCGCGTGGATCTCTTCCAGGATGCGGCGCTGCTGCTCCGGCAGGCTGGCCTGCGAACGGTGCAGGAACAGGGCGGTTTCGTCCAGCAGGCGCTCCGGCGAGCGGGCGTCCTTCATGACGATGGTCTTGGCGTAGCGCTTGAGCTTGGTGACCTCCTTGCGCGACAGTTCCTTGGCGGTGTAGATCACCACCGGCAGGTCGCGCAGGCGCTCGTTGGCGCCGATGCGGTCCAGCAGGTCGAAGCCCGAGACGTCCGGCAGGGTCAGGTCCAGCACCATGCAGTCGAAGCGCGCGCTTTCCAGCGCCTCCATCGCGGCGGCGCCGGTATCGACAGTCACCATGTGGATGTCGGCGTTGCCGATCAGGGCCACGATCGACTCGCGCTGGGCCATGTCGTCTTCCACCACCAGCAGCGAGCGCTTGCCGCCCATCAGGAACTTCTGGATGCGCTTGAACTCTTCCTGCAGCGCCTCGCGGCCCACCGGCTTGTTGATGTACGAGATCGCGCCCTGGCGCAGCGCACGCTCGCGCTCGCGCAGCGAGGACATCACGTGCACCGGGATGTGGCGGGTGTTCGGGTCGCGCTTGAGGCGGTCGAGCACCGTGAAGCCGTCGATGTCCGGCAGGTCGATGTCGAGCAGGATCGCCGACGGCAGGTAGTCGCGCGCCAGCGACAGCGCCGAATCGCCGCGCTGGGTGACGATCCCCTTGAAGTTCTTTTCGCGGGCGAAGTCGAGCAGCACCTTGGCGAAGCGCTCGTCGTCTTCCACGATCAGCACCGACGGGTCGCCCGGGGTCACCAGGCCGCGGTCGTCCAGCACCGAGGAGTATTCGACCAGCGAGCCGGCTTCCACCGTCTCGGCGGTCGCGACCTCGCTGCTTGCTTCCACGGTCGGCTGGTAGGACACGGTGGTGGCCGGGGCCGGCGGCGGAGCCAGGCGGGCCGGCTGCGGCTGGCGCGTCTGTTCATAGTTGATGAAGCCGGCGCGGTTGTACGGCAGGTACAGGGTAAAGGTCGAACCGACGTTGACGGTCGACTCGACGCGGATCTCGCCGCCCAGCAGGCGCGCCAGTTCGCGCGAGATCGACAGGCCCAGGCCGGTGCCGCCATATTTACGCGCGGTCGAGCCGTCGGCCTGCTGGAATGCCTCGAAGATCAGCTGCAGCTTGTCGGACGGGATGCCGACGCCGGTGTCGCGCACCGAGAAGGCCAGCACCGCGTCGGCGTGCACCAGGTTCGGGTGGTCGTGGGTCCAGCCGCTGTTCACCAGCGAGATGGTCAGTTCGACCTGGCCGTGGCTGGTGAACTTGAACGCGTTCGACAGCAGGTTCTTCAGGACCTGCTGCAGGCGCGTGGTGTCGGTCATCACCGCAGTCGGCAGGTTGTCCGCCAGATCGACCTGGAAGCCGAGGTGCTTGGCTTCGGCCATGTGGCGGAAGGTGCGGTCCACGTAGTTGCGCAGGTTCGAGAAGCGGTATTCCGACACGTCCAGCGTGACGGTACCGGATTCGATCTTCGACAGGTCGAGAATGTCGTTAATCAGGGTCAGGAGGTCGGAACCGGAGCCGTGGATGGTCTTCGCGAACTCCACCTGGCGCGAGGACAGGTTGCCTTCCGGGTTATCCGAGAGCTGCTGCGCCAGGATCAGGAGCGAGTTCAAGGGAGTACGCAGTTCGTGCGACATGTTGGCCAGGAACTCGGACTTGTACTTGGAGGACAGGGCCAGCTGGGTCGCTTTTTCTTCCAGCGCCAGTTTCGCCTGTTCCACCTCGCGGTTCTTGCGTTCCACCTCGATGTTCTGCTCGGACAGCAGGCGCGCCTTTTCCGCCAGTTCCTGGTTGGTCTGCTGCAGTTCCTGGGCCAGTGACTGCGACTGGGTCAGCAGCGACTCGGTACGGCTGTTCGCCTCGATCGTGTTCAGGACCACGCCGATCGATTCCATCAGCTGGTCGAGGAAGGAAAGGTGGGTTTCGGTGAAGCGGTCGAGCGAGGCGATCTCGATGACGGCCTTGACCTGCTGTTCGAACAGGATCGGCAGCACCACGATGTTGTTCGGCGGCGCCGAGCCCAGGCCCGAGGACACCACGATGTAGTCACGCGGCACGTCAGTCAGCCAGATGCGGGTCTTCTCCAGCGCGCACTGGCCCACCAGGCCTTCGCCCGGCAGGAAGGAGGTCGGCAGTTTGCGGCTGGAACGGTAGCCGTAGGAGGCGATCATGCGCAGGCGTGCGTCGGTCTCCTGCGAGTCCATCATGTAGAACACGCCGTGGTGGGCCGAGACCAGCGGCGCCAGTTCCGACAGGATCAGCTTGGTCACGGCCTGCAGGTCGCGCTGGCCCTGCAGCAGGCGGGTGAAGCGCGCCAGGTTGGTCTTCAGCCAGTCCTGCTGCGCGTTCTTCTGGGTGGTCTCCTTCAGGTTACGGATCATCTCGTTGATGTTGTCCTTCAGGTAGGACACCTCGCCGCGTGCTTCCACCTGAATGGAACGTGAAAGGTCGCCACGGGTCACCGCGGTCGCCACCTCGCCGATCGCGCGCATCTGGTTGGTCAGGTTCGCCGCCAGCTGGTTGACGTTCTCGGTCAAGTCCTTCCAGGTACCTGCAACACCGGACACGTTCGCCTGGCCGCCCAGCTTGCCTTCGGTACCCACCTCGCGCGCGACGCGCGTCACCTCGGATGCGAACGAGGACAGCTGGTCCACCATGACGTTGATGGTGTCTTTCAGTTCGAGAATCTCGCCCTTCACGTCCACGGTAATCTTCTTGGACAGGTCGCCGCGCGCCACCGCGGTCGTCACCGCCGCGATGTTACGCACCTGGCCGGTCAGGTTCGAGGCCATGAAGTTCACGTTGTCGGTCAGGTCTTTCCAGGTGCCGCCGACGCCCGGCACGTAGGCCTGGCCGCCGAGTTTACCCTCGGTACCCACCTCACGCGCCACGCGGGTCACTTCCGATGCGAAGGAGGACAGCTGGTCCACCATGACGTTGATGGTGTTCTTCAGCTCGAGAATCTCGCCCTTCACGTCCACGGTAATCTTCTTGGACAGGTCGCCGTTCGCCACGGCGGTGGTCACCTCCGCGATGTTACGCACCTGGCCGGTCAGGTTGCCCGCCATCGAGTTCACGCCGTCGGTCAAGTCCTTCCAGGTGCCCGCAACGCCCGGCACGTTCGCCTGGCCGCCCAGGCGGCCTTCGGTACCCACTTCGCGCGCCACGCGGGTCACCTCGGATGCGAAGGAGTTCAACTGGTCGACCATCACGTTGATGGTGTTCTTCAGCTCGAGAATCTCGCCCTTCACGTCCACCGTGATCTTCTTGGACAAGTCGCCGTTCGCCACCGCGGTGGTCACGTCCGCGATGTTACGCACCTGGCCAGTCAGGTTACCCGCCATCGAGTTCACCGAGTCGGTCAAGTCCTTCCAGGTGCCGGCGACGCCCTTCACGACCGCCTGGCCGCCCAGCTTGCCCTCGGTACCCACCTCGCGCGCCACGCGGGTCACCTCGGATGCGAACGAAGACAGCTGGTCCACCATGACGTTGATGGTGTTCTTCAGCTCGAGAATCTCGCCCTTCACGTCCACGGTAATCTTCTTGGACAGGTCGCCGTTCGCCACCGCGGTGGTCACCGCCGCGATGTTACGCACCTGGCCCGTCAGGTTCGAGGCCATGAAGTTCACGTTGTCGGTCAAGTCCTTCCAGGTACCCGCCACACCCGGCACGTAGGCCTGGCCGCCGAGCTTGCCTTCGGTACCCACCTCACGCGCCACGCGGGTCACCTCGGATGCGAAGGAGCGCAGCTGGTCCACCATGACGTTGATGGTGTCCTTCAGCTGCAGGATCTCGCCGCGCACGTCCACGGTAATCTTCTTCGACAAGTCGCCGTTCGCCACTGCGGTGGTCACCTCGGCGATGTTACGCACCTGCGAAGTCAGGTTACCCGCCATCGAGTTCACCGAGTCGGTCAAGTCCTTCCAGGTGCCCGCCACGCCCTTCACCTGCGCTTGGCCGCCCAGCTTGCCTTCGGTACCCACCTCACGCGCCACGCGCGTCACCTCGGACGAGAACGAGGACAGCTGCTCCACCATGGTGTTCGCGGTCATCGCCGCGCGCAGGTACTGGCCCTTGAGCGGGTGTCCGTCCACTTCCAGCGCCATGGTCTGCGACAGGTCGCCTTTCGCCACCGCGCCGATGACGCGCGCCATCTCGGTGGTCGGGCGCACCAGGTCGTCGATCAGGGTGTTGACCGAGCTGATGATGGTGGCCCAGCCGCCCACCACGCCCGGCAGGTCCGCACGCTGGGTCAGGTGGCCTTCGCGGCCCACCACGCGCGACACGTCGGTGACCGTCTCCACCATCTTCTGCTTGGTTTCGATGATGTCGTTGAGCGTGTCGGCGATCTTGCCGGATACGCCCGTCCAGTCCGAGGGCATGCGGACCGAGAAGTCGCCTTTTTTCAGCGCCATCAGGGTGGTCAGCAATAGCTTGACGTCCAACTGTTCGCCCATGTCGGTCATGTTGTTCATCGACTAAATCCTTGTTTCGCGTGGGTGGTGAAAGAGTGCCGCGCCGGCGGGACCGGCGACTGTGAACTGTTAACTGCTGAGAAGATACTCTTGTATAAATTCGAGTCAAGCATCGCAATAGGAGTGAGGTGCTAGCGCCAGGAAATATTGCTATTTAGAAAACCTGGAGTGGGCATTCGGCGGAGGGTAACGTAATCCCCATCAATACAGCGCACGATTGCGGAAATGTTGTTGTATTTGAACGACAACTATGCGTATCTCCAAGCTAACATTGGTTGAAGCTGTGGCAATTGGTGAATATTTGGACGCTAAAGTCATTTAGGATGAATGACGTATTGACCCGCACTTGTCCTATGATCGACACCGCACTATTGCTGGGGCTGCTGGAAGCCGGAGACGACCGCACCTGGGCGCAGCGTCTGTTCGAACTCGCGCGCATCCAGGGTTTCGACCAGATGCTGGTTGGCGTTGTGCCGTCGCGACATGTACGTTTCGAACATGCCTTTACGCGCAGTAACTATTCGGCGGAGTGGCGCGAGCGTTACGAAGCCAATGGCTTCCATTATGTCGACCCGACCGTGGTCCATTGCGTCTCGAATACCCTGCCGCTGGTCTGGGCGCCGTCCACCTTCGGCAGCGGCGTGCCCGGCGCCCTGTACGAGGAAGCCAGCGCGCACGGCATCCGCAGCGGCGTGACCTTGCCGATCCACGGCCCGCAGGGCGAGCTGGGCATGATCAGCTTCGCATCCGACCTGCGGCCCGACGCGCCTTTCGAGCGTTCGCTGTTCGAGGCGCTGCCGGCCCTTTCCCTGATCCGCGACTATGCCTTCGCCTCATCGGCGCGTTTCCGCGAGGCCAAGGCGGAGCCGGAGTTGCCGCGCCTGACCCGGCGCGAGCTCGAGGTGCTGCAATGGGTCATGGTCGGCAAGTCCTCCTGGGAGGTCGCCCGGATCACCAACTGTTCCGAGGCGACCGTCAATTTTCACCTGGCCAACGTGCGCCAGAAATTCGGCGTGAACACCCGCCAGCAGGCGGTGGTCAAGGCGATTTCCCTGGGCCTGATCACGCCTGAAGGTCACCATCGCTGACCCGTCCATTGACGTAGAGGCGCAGCAGGATGGCGACGGGAGGAGGGACCGCAAGGCCGGTCTCGAAGCGGCTTCCGCTCGATTGGGTGACGCCGAAACGGCTCCAGAATTTTTCCTGGCTTTCGCGTTTGGCAATGCGCAGGCGCCGCAGTTCATGTGGCGCGGACCGCTGCGCGCCGCCCGCCTGTGCCGCTTGTTGCGCTTCCAGTTCCGCTGCCAGTGCGTCGCACATCATCTCGTTTCCCATCTTTGCTCCTTTCCATCGGTGGCTATGCAAACTGCAAGTATTCCACCGGCGGCGCGCATAGCCACCTAGCAGAGCTGATAGTTCCGGTTCTGCCCGTCATGCATGAATCTTGTATGCGAAGTGCATAACTTGATCAACCACAACTAGGGGCCAGAAATGACGATGCAAATCAAAATCGCAGCACGCCGTGAGTTCAAATCCAAAGACCTGTGGGAGATGCACACCCTGCGCGCCAAGGTGTTCAGCGGGCGTCTGGGCTGGGAAGTGCCCGTCATGTCCGGCATGGAGATCGATGGCTACGACGCCCTGGATCCGGCCTATATGGTGATGCGCGAACCCGCCGGCACGCTGCTCGGCTGCTGGCGCCTGCTGCCGACCGAAGGTCCCTACATGCTCAAGGATTCCTTCCCGCAGCTGCTCGAAGGCCGCGCGGCGCCGAGCGACGCACGGATCTGGGAGCTGTCGCGCTTCGCCCTCGAGACCGACAAGGAGAACCGCTACGGCTTCTCGGACATGACGATGCAATGCTTCGAGGCTGTGATCCGCTACGGCATCGAGAACGGCCTGACCAATTACGTGACGGTGACCACCACCGCGATGGAGCGCCTCACCCGGCGCGCCGGCGTGGTCACCAGCCGCCTCGGCGAGCCGCAGCGCATCGGGATCGAGAACGCGGTGGCCTTCTATGTGGACGTGCGCGCCACCTGGGAAGCGCTGTATGCCGGCCGCATGGCCCCTCAGGCAGCTTGATCCTTGCCGAGCTGGCGCCGCAGGAAAGTCCAGGTGAGGGCCCACATGCGCGCGGTCTGCGCATTGTCGGCCGCGCCGGCGTGGCCGCCCTCGAGGTTTTCCCAGTACAGCAGCTCGTGGCCCTGTTCCAGCATGCGCGCCGCCATCTTGCGCGCATGGCCGGGATGCACGCGGTCGTCGCGGGTCGAGGTGGTGAACAGCACGCGCGGGTAGCGCTGGCCGGCCCGCACCCGGTGGTAGGGCGAGTAGCGGGCGATCCAGTCCCACTCGGCCGGGTCGTCCGGGTCGCCGTATTCGCCCATCCAGGAAGCGCCGGCCAGCAGCAGGTGGTAGCGCCGCATGTCGAGCAGCGGCACCTGGCAGACCACGGCATTGAACAGCTCGGGACGCTGGGTGAGCACCGCGCCGACCAGCAGGCCGCCATTGCTGCCGCCCATGATGCCGAGCCGGCGCGGGCTGGTAATCTTGCGCGCGATGAGGTCTTCGGCCACGCCGATGAAGTCGTCGAAGGCGCGCTGGCGGTCCTGCTTCAGCGCCGCCTGGTGCCAGCCGGGTCCGAACTCGCCGCCGCCGCGGATGTTGGCGACCACGTAGACGCCGCCGTCTTCCAGCCAGGCCGAGCCGCTGATCGCGCCGTAGGACGGTTTGAGGGACACCTCGAAGCCGCCGTAGCCGTACAGGACCGTCGGGTTGTCACCGTCGAGCAGGGTGTCGCGGTGCATCACGGCGAAGTAGGGCACCCGGGTGCCGTCGCGCGATGGCGCCTCGAACTGGTGCACCTGCAGGCCCTGGGCCTGGAAGAAGGCGGGCATGCTTTTCAGCGGCTCGCGCGCGTCCGTGCCCGCTTCCATCAGGTACAGGGTGGACGGTTCGGTGAAGCCGGTCATGGTCAGGAAGTAGCGGTTCGAGGCGACCCGGTCGAAGGCCCAGGTGTCGAGCGCGCCCATGTTCGGCAGATCGACGTCGCGCGCCTGCCAGCGGCCGTCCTCGCGGCGCAGCTCGACGATGCGGTTCTTGACCTTGTCGAGCACCGTGAGCAGCAAGGCGTCGCGGGTGACCGTGAGGCCGTCGAGCGAGGTGAGGGGCGAGGGCAGGAACAGGAGTTCGAAGGCCGCCTGGCCGCCCAGCGCCGCATCGAAGTCCGCGGCCAGCAGTGCGCCCTGCGGATAGGTCGTGCCGCCCGCTTCCCAGTTCGATCGCAGTTCGATCACGAGCTGGTCGCGCACCGCGAAGGCATTCGCATCCTCCGGCTTGGGTAGCTTGATGAGGCGGCCGTCGCGCCGCAGGAACAGTTCGCTGCTGTAGAAGCCGATCTGGCGCTGCACGAACGCGCGCTCGAAGCCGGGCGTCGCATCGGTCCATGCCGAGGCGGACAGGTCGTCCGGCCTGGCCTCGAACACCGTCGCGGCCGCCTCGAGCGGCGTGCCGCGCCGCCATTCCTTGACGATGCGCGGATAGCCCGATTCGGTGAGCGAACCGGGGCCGAAGTCGGTGCCGACGAACAGGGTGTCGCGGTCGATCCAGGCGACGTCGCTCTTGGCCTCCGGCAGATTGAAACCATCGGGCACAAAGCGGCGCTCTCTTACGTCGAACTCGCGCACCACGTGGGCGTCGCCGCCGCCGCGCGAGAGCGAAACCAGGCACAGCGCGCCGTCGGGCTCGAGCCAGGTGACGCCGCCCCAGACCCAGTTCTCGCCCTCCTCGCGTGCAAGCAGGTCGAGGTCGATGATCGTCTCCCAGGCCGGCGCCCCCTTGCGGTATTCGTCCAGCGTGGTGCGGCGCCAGATGCCGCGCGCGTGAACGGCGTCGCGCCAGAAGTTGTACAGCAGGCCGGCGTGGCAGCCGGCGTACGGGATCTTCTCGGTGGAGTCGAGGATGGCCCGCAGGCGCGCGCGCAGGGCGGTGTAGGAAGGTTGTGCTTCCAGTTCCGCCTCGGTGATCCGGTTGCGCCCTTCGACCCAGGCGCGTGCCTGGGCGCCGTCGACCTCTTCGAGCCAGAGGTAGGGATCGTCGTGGGCGGATGGCGTCGTGGCTGAATTCATTGGGGGTGAAGTAAATATTGTTGAGCAAGCCGGGCCGGCATTTGCCTATACTAGCAACATCGAGCAGGCAGATCCCGCACTCCAGAGCCATGGATTCTTCAATGACCGCTAGTTCCGCAGCGAATACGCCCGGTGTGGCCCAGCAGGGCGCGAGTGCCGCCCCCTGGGTGGCCGGGCTCGCGCTGTCGCTCGCGGTCGGCGCCCTGTGCTACCGGGTCGCGGCCGGGGCGGGCGAGGACGACGCGCGGCGCCGTTTCGAGACCGTGGCGCGCCTGGCCCAGGAACGGGTGTCGAACGCAATCGTCTCGTATACCCAGGTGGTGCGCGGCCTGGCCGCGCTGCATACGGCCGGCGAAGGCCCGCTGACGCGTCTGCGCCTGCACCGCTACGTGAAGGCGCTCGACCTGCCGGCACAGTTCCCGGCGATCGAGGCGGTGTCCTTCATCGCCTACGTGCCCGATGCCCGGCGCGAAGCGTTCATCGCGAGCGTGCGGCAGGACCGCAGCGTGGATCCGAACGGCTACCCGGATTTCGACATCAAGCCGGCCGGACGCCGTCCCTGGTACGCCGTGATCACCTGGGTCGAGCCGGGCAAGCAGCCGAACGACCGGGTCGGCGTCGACATCGCGGCCCAGCCCCACATCGCCACGGTCGTGGCGCGGACGCGCGACGAGGGGAGCCTGGGTGCGTCCGGCAACCCGGTGCGCCTGCAGCACCCGGTTCCACACACGGCGCTCGGCATGCGCGAGCAGCTCTATCTTGGCGGCGGGCTGCCGGCCACGGTGGAGGAGCGGCGCGCGCGCTACATGGGCAGCATCGGCATCGCGTTCTCGGTCGACGAGCTGGTGCGCCGCGCGCTCGGCCCGCAAGGAAGCCAGCCGGTGGCGCTCAGCCTGTACAGCGAAACCGGGCCCGCCCGGCCCACCGCCCGCAACACGATGTCCGGGGCGGCGCCGGCGCTGGATGCGCGCGACCGTCTGCTGCTGGGGCCGGACGTGCGCGGCCAGTCGAAGGCGGCTGGGCGCTTCACGATCCTGCTGCCGATCGATTACGCCGGCACCCGCTGGAAAGCCCATTTCTCGGCCGACCGCGCCGCCATGGCGGCCGGCGCCGACCGCAGCCTGCCGCTGCTGGCCTTCGGCTCCGGCTTCGGGGTGAGCCTGCTGGGCTTCGCGCTGTTCTTCAACCTGTACCGTTCGCGCCGCGCCGCGCTCGACCAGCGGCTGCTGCTCGATTCGGTGCTCGACAACCTGGACGCTTACGTGTACCTGAAGGACAGCGCGCGCCGCCTCCTGTACGTGAATGCGAAGAGCGCGGCGCTGATCGGGCGCAAGGCGGCGGACATCGTCGGCCGGCGCGATTTCGAGCTGGTGCCGGCGCACAGCGCCGACGAGGGATGGGAGCGCGACCGCGCTGTGCTCGACAGCGGCGAACGCCACGCCTGCCAGGTCGAACTTCCGCTGCCGGATGGCAGCGTGCGCCAGATGTGGAGCGTGCGCGTGCCCCTGTACCCGGAAGGCGAGATGCCGGCGGTGCTGTGCATCTCGACCGACGTCACTACGCTGCACGAACTCAAGGCGCGCGCCGATGCGGCCAACCAGGCCAAGAGCGACTTCCTGTCGAACATGAGCCACGAGATCCGCACCCCGATGAACAGCATCATCGGCATGACCCACCTGGCGCTGCAGGCGCACCCCGACCCGCAGCTGCGCGGCTACCTGGACAAGATCTACCACTCGGGCCAGCACCTGCTGGGCATCATCAACGACATCCTCGATTTCTCCAAGATCGAGGCCGGCAAGCTGGAACTCGCCACCCGCGGCTTCATGCTCGACAGGGTGATGCGCAACGTCGAGCAGCAGCTGGGACAGGCGGCTGCCAGCAAGGGACTCGGCTTCGACGTCGAGATCGCCCCCGAGCTGATGCGTCCCCTGCGCGGCGACCCGCTGCGGCTGGAGCAGGTGCTGCTGAACTTCGCCGGCAACGCCGTCAAGTTCTCCGAGCACGGCCGCATCCTGCTGCGCGCCCGGCTCGAACACGCGTTCGGCCCCGAGCTCCTGGTGCGCTTCGACGTGCAGGACAAGGGCATTGGCATCGCGCCCGACAAGCTGGCCGGCCTGTTTACGCCCTTCCACCAGGCCGACCCCTCGGCCACGCGGCGCCATGGCGGCACCGGCCTGGGCCTGGTGATCAGCAAGCAGCTGGCGGAGCTGATGCATGGCGAGGTCGGCGTCGACAGCACGCCGGGCCAGGGCAGCACCTTCTGGTTCACGGCGCGGCTGGAACTGAACCCGGCGCTGGAAGAGGGCGCAGTCGGCGGCGCCGGGCTGGGGGCGGCCCCGGCGGCGCACGCCACCCGCCTGGACGGCTGCGCGGTGCTGCTGGTCGAGGACAACTCCTTCAACCAGCAGGTCGGCCGCGAGCTGCTGCAGCAGGCCGGCGCCGAGGTGAGCGTGGCCGGCAACGGCATCGAGGCGCTGGAGGCGATGCGGCGCCGGCGTTTCGATTGCGTCCTGATGGACGTGCAGATGCCCGTCATGGACGGGCTGGAGGCGACGCGCCGCATCCGCCAGGACCCGCAGCTTGCCAGCACCCTGGTGATCGCCATGACCGCCAATGCCGGGGTCGAAGACCGGGCGCGCTGCCTGCAGGCGGGCATGGACGAATTCCTCAGCAAGCCGGTAGTGCCGGAGCTGCTGGCGGCGACCATCGCGCGCTGCCTCGGCCGCAGCACGGCGCCGGCGCCCGACGTGCTCCCGCCACCGGTTGCCGGCGCCGGGGCGGTCGATTTCGAGGCGCTGGCGGCCAGCTTCGGCGGCGAGCGCGAACGGATGGGTAAATACGCCTTCCTGTTCGTGTCGAGCGCGCGCGATGCGCTGGCTGAAATCGACGCGGCGCTGTTGCGCGGCGACATGGCAAGGGTGGGCGCGGTGGCGCACCGCGTCAAGTCCTCGGCGCGCGCGGTCGGGGCCGGCGCGTTCGCTTCCCTGTGCGAGGAGATCGAGGCGCAGGCCGGGCGTCCGGCCCAGGCCAGGGCGCTGGCGGCACGCCTGCGCGCCCAGCTGGCGCGCGTCGAGCGCGAGATCGCCGGCCGCCTTGGCGTGCGCGCCCGGGACCGAGCCTGACGCTGTCTTTTTGGACATTGTTAGAAGACTAAGGAGCCGAGTCTAGCCTTTCGTGAAACGGTCAAACCGGGTAGACTTTGGCCCTTGAGCAACCCAAGCATTCCGATGTCCTCCCCGATCACCCCCGGCTTGTTGATTTTGCACGGCAACCAGATGGAATTGCTGCGCAGCGCCATGTTCGACTGGCTGCGCGCGCACCCGCTGGGACCGCTCGAGCAGGAGACCATCCTGGTGCAGTCGAACGGGGTGGCCGAGTGGCTCAAGATCGCGCTGGCCGAGGAAATGGGCGTGTGCGCCGCGACCCGCGTGGCGCTGCCGGCGCGCTTCCTGTGGGAAACCTACCGCGGCATGCTGGGGCGCGAGCGCGTGCCCACCCGCGCGCCCTTCGACAAGGACCCGCTCACCTGGCGCCTGATGCGCCTGTTGCCCGCGCTGGTGGAAGACGCTAGCTATGCGCCGCTGAAACAATTCCTGGGCGACGGCTGCCCCGAGCGCCGCCTGCAGCTGGCCGAGCGCCTGGCCGACCTGTACGACCAGTACCAGGTCTACCGCGCCGACTGGCTGGCCGACTGGGAAGCCGGGCGCGACCAGTTGCGCCGCGCCGTGGGCGACCCGCTGCCGCTCGGTCCCGACCTGAAGTGGCAGGCCTGCCTGTGGCGCGAAATCCACGCCAGCCTGCCCTTGGCCCAGCGCGTTACGGGTCGTGCCAGCATCCACCAGCAATTCGTGTCCGCCATCGAATCCGGGCGCGAGCCCGTGTCGCGCCTGCCGCGCCGCGTGATCCTGTTCGGCATGTCGACCCTGCCTTACCAGACCCTGCAGGCCATCGCCGCGCTGTCGCGCCACACCCAGGTGCTGTTCGCGGTGCCCAATCCCTGCCGCTTCTACTGGGGCGACATCATCGAGGGACGCGAGCTGCTCAAGGCGGCGCGCCGGCGCCAGCAGCCGCGCGGCGGCATCGAGCTCGCCAGCGTGCCGGTCGAGGAACTGCACATGCACAGCCACCCGCTGCTGGCGAGCTGGGGCCGCCAGGGGCGCGATTTCGTGCGCATGCTCGACGAGTTCGACCAGGGCGAAGGCAGCCGCTACGAGAACCTGCGGGTCGACCTGTTCGACGAATCCGCAGGCGAGACCCTGCTGCAGCAGGCGCAGGCCGCGGTGCGCGACCTGCTGCCGCCCGACGAGCATCCGCAGACCGCCCCGCCACGCGACGACCGCTCGATCGAATTCCACATCACCCACAGTGTCCAGCGCGAAGTCGAGGTGCTGCACGACCAGCTGCTGTCCTGGTTCGCCCAGGACCCCAGCCTGCGTCCGCGCGACGTGGTGGTGATGGTGCCCGACATCGACGTGTTCTCGGCCGCGATCCACGCCGTGTTCGAGCAGCACCGCCGCAGCGACCCGCGCCATATTCCCTTCGAGATCGGCGACGTGCGCGACCGCAGCGTGAATCCGCTGCTGGTGGCGCTCGAATGGCTGCTGCGCCTGCCGCAGCAGCGCTGCCGCCAGAGCGAGGTGCGCGATCTGCTCGACGTCCCGTCGGTGGCCGGGCGCTTCGGCCTGGATGCCGACGACCTGCCGATCCTGGGCCGCTGGATCGAGGGCTCGGGCGTGCGCTGGGGCCTGGACCGCGAGCACCGCGCCGGGCTGGGCCTGGCGTCCGTGGGTGAGCAGAACGCCTGGATCTTCGGCGTGCGCCGCATGCTGCTCGGTTACGCGAGCGGCGCAGGCAGGAGCTTCGGCGACATCGAACCCTATGCCGAAGTGGGCGGCCTGGACGCCGCGCTGGCCGGCTCGCTGGCCCAGTTCATCGAGAACCTCCTGCATTGGCGCGCCGAGCTGGTGCAGTCGCGCACCCCGGCCGAGTGGGGCGAGGCGGCGCGCGCACTCCTTGCTGCCTTCTTCCATGCCGGCGACGAGAAAGACCGCCTGACCCTGGCGCAGATGAACGAAGCGCTGCAGTGCTGGCTCGAGACCTGCGACAGCGCGGAATTCGGCGAGCCGGTGCCGCTGGCGGTGATGCGCGAATCCTGGCTCGGCCAGCTCGACCAGCCGACACTGAACCACCAGTTCGTCTCCGGCGGCGTGACCTTCTGCACGCTGATGCCGATGCGCGCCGTGCCATTTCGCGTGGTGTGCCTGCTCGGCATGAACGACGGTGACTTTCCGCGCCGCACCCAACAGGCCGACTTCGATTTGCTGGCGCTGCCGGGCATGGCGCGTCCGGGCGACCGCTCGCGCCGCGACGATGATCGCTACCTGATGATGGAAGCGCTGCTGTCGGCGCGCGACAAGCTGTATGTGAGCTGGGTTGGCCGCAACGTGCGCGACAACAGCGAGCAGCCGGCCTCGGTGCTGGTGGCCCAGCTGCGCGACTACCTGAAGAACGGCTGGAACCTCGACCTGTCCGAACGCACCACGGAGCATGCGCTGCAGCCCTTCAGCCGCCGCTATTTCGAGCGCGGCGGCCTGCTGACCTTTGCCGGCGAATGGCGCACCGCCCACGGACAAGACGAGGAGACCGGGGGCGTGGACGCCTTGCCGCCTTACGAGATCGAGCCCGGCTTGGTGCTCAAGCTGGGCGAGCTGGCGGCTTTCCTGCGCCAGCCGGCGCGCTACTTCTTCCGGCGCCGCCTGGGCGTGGTGTTCGCCGACGCCGCCGTGGTGGGCGAGGACGAGGAACCGTTCTCGCTCGACGCGCTGGAGCGTTATTTCATCGAAGACCACCTGCTCGACGACAGCGGCACGGTGGAAGCGCACGATGGAACGAGTACTGCGGAGGTGCGCGCGGCCCTGAACAGCCGCGCCGAACGGCTGGCGCGCGAAGGCGTGCTGCCGATCGGCCTGATGGGGCGCCAGTGGCAGCAGGAGCTGGTCGACGGCCTGGTGCCGGTGCGCACCGCCTGGCTGCAACTGGGCGAGCGCTTTCCGCACAATGCACCGAAGCGCGCCGTGAGCCTGGGCCTGGCGGATGGCCTGGTGCTGGACGACTGGATCGATCGCCTGCGCTCCGATGGCAGCGACACCGCCTGGCTGATGCAGGTGTCCTCGAAGGTGCTGGACCGGGAAGGCCGTCCGCGCGGCGACAAGCTGATCGGCGCTTGGCTGCGCCAGCTGGCGGCTAGCGCGGCCGGCGCGCCGGTGGCCGGCCACCTGGTGGCGCGCGATGCGATCCTCACCATGCCGGCCCTGAATCCGACGGAGGCTGCGGCCACGCTGCACGACCTGGTCAGCTTGTGGCGCACCAACCTCGACCGGCCGCTGGGCGTGGCCTGCAAGACTGCGCTGGCCCTGCTGCAGGAAGGCGACCCAAGGCTGGTCTATGACGGCAGCTACGAACTCTCCGGTGAAGTCGAGGAACTGTGCCTGGCGCGCCTGTGGCCGGACTTCGCCTCCCTGGTGGCGGCCGGCGACTGGCCGCACGTGGCGCGCGACCTGTACGGGCCGCTGGCCGACTGGCTGGAAACCGGCGTGCAGGTCGCTCCGCTGGGCGGCGATGCGGGCGGGGAGGCGGCATGAGCCAGCACCTCGAACCCCTGGTGTTCCCGCTGCACGGCTCGCGCCTGATCGAGGCCTCGGCCGGCACCGGCAAGACCTGGACCATCGCCGCGCTCTACCTGCGACTGGTGCTCGGCCATGGCGGCGAGGCGGCTTTCCCCCGCCCGCTGCTGCCGAGCGAGATCCTGGTGATGACCTTCACCCGCGCCGCCACGCGCGAGCTGGCCAACCGGGTACGCGAGCGCCTGGTCGAGGCGGCGGCGTACTTCCGCGGCCAGCTCGACATCGATGACCCCTACCTGGCCGAGCTGGCCGATGCCTATCCCCTTGAGGCGGAGCGCAGCGTCGCCGCCCACCGCCTGGTGCTGGCCGCCGAGACGATGGACGAGGCGGCGATCTTCACCATCGACGCCTGGTGCCAGCGCATGCTGCGCGAGCACGCGTTCGACTCCGGCAGCCTGTTCGACGAAGAGCTGGTCAGCGACGAGCGCGCCCTGTTCGAGGACGCCGCCCACGACTACTGGCGCCAGCATATCTACCCGCTGGGCGCCGATGCCCTGGCCTCGGTGCGCGAATCTTGGCGCGATGTCGAGGCCCTGAAGGGCGGCGTGCGCGAGCTGGTGACGCGCACCCACCTGCTGGGAGAGTGCGCGCCCGAGCCGCTCGGCACCCTGGTGGCGCGTGTGCAGGCGGCGCTGCGCGCCGAGCTGGCCGGCCTCAAGGAAGGCTGGGCCGCGCGCGCCGACGAGATGGAAAGCTGGATTGCCGGCCACCGCGAACGCAACCCGAAGTGCTTCAACGGCAACAAGATGCGCGCCGATTCGCTGGTGAAGTGGTTCGAGGCCCTGCGCGCCTGGGCGATCGACGCGGAGCGGGTGCTGCCGGATTTGAACGAGACGGCATGGAAGCGCCTGTGCCCGGACGGCATCGTGGACGCCTTCAGCAAGGACTTCGCGGCCGAAGTGCCGGCTTGCTTCGGCTTTACCGCGCCTTTGCGGGAAGCATTGGCGCGCCTGCAGCCGCTGTCGCACGCGCTGCTGCGCCACGCCGCCAGCCACATCGCCGCCCGCATGCGCGAGCTGAAGGCGCGCAACCGCCAGTTCGGCTTCGCCGACATGCTCGAGCGCCTCAAGGATGCGCTCGAGGGGCCGAACGGCCAAGCCCTGCGCCAGCGCATCGTGCTGCAGTTCCCGGTGGCGATGGTCGACGAGTTCCAGGACACCTCGCCCGACCAGTACCGTATCTTCGACCTGCTGTACCGGGTGGCGGACAACGACCCGGAACGGGGCCTGTTCCTGATCGGCGACCCGAAGCAGTCGATCTACGGCTTTCGCGGCGCCGACATCCACAGCTACCTGGCGGCGCGCCGCGCCACCACCGGGCGCCACTACCAGCTGGGCGTGAACTACCGCTCCACCAGCGAGCTGGTGGAAGCGGTGAACCAGCTGTTCCGCCATGCCGAAGGCGTCGACGGGCAGGGCGGCTACCCGCTCGGGGCCTTCCGTTTCCGCCGCGGCGAGGACAATCCGCTGCCTTTCGAGGCCGTGCAGGCCAAGGGCCACCGCGAACGCCTGGTGGGGGCCGACGGCGCGCAGCATGCGATGTCGGTGTGCTGCGCCGGCCCGATGAACCAGGAAGAGTACCGCGAGTATTTTGCCCACCACTGCGCCGAGCACATCGTCGGCTTGCTGGGCGACGAGCGCGTCGGCTTCTCGGACGGCGAGCGTTTCCGCCGCCTGATGCCTGCCGATATCGCGATCCTGGTGCGCGACCGGCGCGAAGCCGCCGCGGTGCGCCGCGCGCTGGTCGAGCGCAAGGTGGCCAGCGTCTACCTGTCGGACAAGGATTCGGTCGTCGAAAGCGAAGAAGCGGCCGACGTGCTGCGCTGGCTGTATGCGGTGGCGAATCCGCTCGACGGCATCCTGGCGCGCGCCGCCTTCGCCACCCGTACCGCCGGCTTGCCGCTGGGCGAACTGGCCCGGCTCTCGAGCGACGAAGTGGCCTGGGAAGCGCGCGTCGAGCAGCTCAAGAACCTGCATGGCGCCTGGCAGCGCCAGGGCGTGCTGGCCATGCTGCGCCGCTTCGTGCACGAACTGGGCCTGCCGGCGCGCCTGCTGCGCCAGCCGGGCGGCGAGCGGCGCCTGACCAACCTGCTGCACCTGGCCGAGCTGCTGCAGGAAGCGAGCGGCCAGCTGGAAGGCGAGCAGGCCCTGATCCGCTGGCTGGCCGAGCAGGTCGAAGGCCTGGGCGAGGGCGGCGACGAACGCGTGCTGCGCCTGGAAAGCGATGCCGAGCTGGTGAAGGTGGTCACGGTCCACAAATCGAAAGGCCTGGAATACCCGCTGGTCTACCTGCCGTTCGCGGTGACGGCGCGCCGTACCGACCGGCGCAACCGCGCCTTCTTCGAGTTCGTCGGCATCGACGGCACGCGCCGGCTCGACCTGGCGCTGGGCGACGAGTCCTTGGCGGCGGTGGACCGGGCGCGCCTGGAGGAAGACCTGCGCCTGCTGTACGTGGCGCTGACCCGCGCGCGCCACTACCTGTGGCTGGGCGCGGCGCCGATCAGCGGCCGCAGCAAGAACGAGAACCGCCTGCACGAGTCGGCGCTGGGCTACCTGCTGGGCGGCGGCGAGAAGATCGACGCGGAACTGCTGCGCGAGCGCCTGGAGCGCCTGCGCGGCGGCGTCGAGGGCATCGTGCTGCACGACCTGACCGAGGCGCAGGGCCGCACCCTGCTGGCGCGCGAGGACGTGCGCCCGGAGCTGTTGGGGGCGCCACGCTACGACGCCAGTTTCGAGCGCGACTGGTCGATCGGTTCCTTCACCTCGCTGGTGCGCCATGCGGTGGCGATCGTGGCGCCGCCCCCGGCGCCGATGCGCGCCCAGGAAGAGACCCTGCTGGAGGAAGCGCCGCAGGTGGTGACGCCGCCGCGCATCGAGGACGCTCCTTGGCACCGCTTCCCGCGCGGATCGGTGCCGGGCAACTTCATGCACGAGCAGCTCGAATGGATGGCGGCGGAAGGTTTTCATCGCGCCGACGAGCCGGAATTCATGCTGAGGCTGGGCCAGCGCATCGAGCGCGCCGGCTGGGGCAACCGCCTGGACGACGCCCTGGCCTGGCTGCACGCGGTGGTCACGACCCCGCTCCCGCCGCTGGGTGCGGCATTGAGTGCCCTGCGTGATCCGGTGCCGGAACTGGAATTCTGGTTCCCCAGCGAGCGCCTCGACGTGGTGCAACTGGACCGCCTGTGCCGCGCGCGCATCATGAAGGGCCTGGAGCGTCCGGTCCTGCCGGAGCGCGTGCTGCACGGGATGCTCAAGGGCTTCGCCGACCTGGTGTTCGAGCATGACGGCCGCTACTGGGTGCTCGACTACAAGACCAATGCGCTGGGGCCGGGCGACGCCGCCTATACCCAGGCCGCGATGGAGCTCGGCATGGCGGAGCACCGCTACGACATCCAGGCCACCATCTACATGCTGGCGCTGCACCGCCTCCTGAACAGCCGCTTGGGAAGCGCCTACGAGCCGCGCCGCCAGCTGGGCGGGGCCGTGTTCCTGTTCCTGCGCGGGATCGCGAACGCCGACACGCGCGGCTGCTGCGTGCTGGGCCCGGACATGGAACTCCTGGCCGGACTGGAAGCATTGCTGGACAAGGACCATCATGGTTAAGCATGAAGCCAACATCGCGCTGCTGTGGAGCGAATTGGCGCGCCTGAGCGAAACCGGCGAGCTGCGCCGCCTGTCCTATGCATTCGCCCGCTTCGTGGCTTCGCTGGGGGCAGCGCCGCCTGCGCTGGTGCTGGCCACGAGCGTGCTGTCCGAGCTGGAAGGGCAGGGCCATAGCTGCCTGCTCCTGTCCGACCTGGCCGCAGGGCCCGCAGGGCTGCTCGGCTGGGAAGACGAGCAGTGGAAGCTGCTGGCGCGCGCCGCCGGCCCCTTGCCGAAGAACGCTCAGGGCTGGGCCCAGAGTCTCTCCGGCTGCCAGCAGGTCTGGGACGTCAGCGCCTTCGACTACGACCAGCCGCTGGTGCTGGACGGCGACCGCCTCTACCTGCGCCGCTACTGGCGCGACGAGATGCTGGTGGCCCAGGCCGTGCGCGAGCGCGCGACGCGCAAGCGCGAGGTGGACCCGGAAGCGGTGCGCAGCTGGCTCGACATGCTGTTCGCCTCGCAGCGTAGCGCCGACGGCCCTGACTGGCAGAAGCTGGCCTGCGCCATCGCCCTGCGCGGCTCGGTGGCCATCATCACCGGCGGCCCCGGCACCGGCAAGACCTATACCGTGGCGCGCCTGCTGGCGCTGCTGTTCGCCACCGCCCCGGAAGCCGGCAGCCAGCGCATCGCCCTGGCCGCGCCGACCGGGAAGGCGGCGGCGCGCCTGAAGCAGTCGATCGACAAGGCCCTGAACGAGCTGGCCGACAAGGTCGGCTCGACGCTGCCGCTGCGCGAACTGACGCTGCGCATGGGCGCCGCCCGCACCCTGCACAGCCTGCTGGGCGCGCGTCCCGACACCCGCGCCTTTGCCCACCACCGCGGCAACCCGCTCGACGTCGACGTGCTGATCGTCGACGAAGCCTCGATGGTGCACCTGGAGATGATGGCCTCGCTGCTGGACGCGCTGCCACCTTCCGCCACCCTGATCCTGCTGGGCGACAAGGACCAGTTGGCCTCGGTGGAGGCGGGCGCCGTGCTCGGCGACCTGTGCCACAACGCCGGGGCCGGCGGCTACACCGACGCCACCTGCGATTACGTTCTCGCGGCCAGCGGCGAGGCATTGCCGGATGAATTCCTGGGCGACGCCGGCGCGCTGGCCCAGCAGACCGTGATGCTGCGCCACAGCCGCCGCTTCGGCGGCCCGATCGGCCAGCTGGCCCTGGCGGTGAACGCCGGCGACGCCGTGCGCGCCGAAGCCGTGCTGCGCGCGGGCGAGCCGGGCGTGCGCTGGATCGAGAACGCCCAGCAGCAGCAGGTGCTGCAACTGGCCCAATCCGGCTACGGTGCTTACCTGGACGTGTTGAATACCGGCCATAAAGCCGGATTGAACACGAATCATGAAGAATGGGTGCGCCAGGTCCTGCAGCGCTTCGAGTCCTTCCGCATCCTGTGCGCGGTGCGCGACGGCGAGTGGGGTGTCGCCGGCCTGAACGACGCGGTGGCCCGGCGCCTGGCCCAGGCCGGGCTGCTGCGCCCGAACGGCGAATGGTATGTGGGCCGCCCGGTCATGGTGACCCGCAACGATTACGCCACCAACGTCTACAACGGCGACATCGGCCTCACGCTGCCCGACCCCGCGCGCCCCGGCGCCCTGCGCGTGTACTTCCTCGAAGGCGATACGGTGCGCAGCGTGCTGGCGACCCGCCTGCGCAATGTCGAGACAGCCTTTGCCATGACGGTCCACAAATCGCAGGGCTCGGAATTCCGCCATACCGTGCTGGCGCTGCCGCGCGAACGCGGCGCCGTCCTCACCCGCGAGCTGGTCTATACCGGCATCACCCGCGCCAGCGAGATGTTCACCCTGGTCTCGCCCCCCGGCGCCGTGCTGCTCGAGGCGATCGCGCAGCGCACCCACCGCACCAGCGGCTTGCGCGGCATGATCGCGCCGACTTCTCGCTGAGCCAGAACACAAGGTCCCGGTGTCGCGACGGCGCGACTACGGGTTTGATGAAGGCCAAGCATGGTGCGCGACCCGGCCCGTTTCGTCGAACTCGACCGTTATTGCGTGGTCTTACTCACGTACAAGAACAAAGACCGGGCAGCATTTTTCGTGTAATTTTTTCTTCAACGAAGTTTTCCCTGACCACAAGGCGTCACAGCGCCTGGCGCACCCATGCAGCCACTCGACCAGCAGACGGTATTGTTCTGTTCCGCACCCGGCACGGTGGCGCGCCCCCCTAGCGCCTGCGACGACCTGCCGGCCTTCCCGCTGGCCGGGCCCTGGGCACGCTGGTTTGCCCGCAGTTTCGACGTCTGGTGGGAGACCGCGCTGGTGGCCCTGGTGCTGGGCTATGCCCTGGGCCAGGTATCCCCGGTGTTCCTGCGCTGGCTCGAAACCCCGTTCGGCTGGAAACTGTTCGGCCTGGCCTGCATCCCCGGCGGCCTGGTGCTCGACGCGGCCCTGCAGGCGCTGCTCGGGAATACGCCGGGCAAGGCGCTGCTGGGACTGCGCCTCATCACGACCGATGGGCATGTGCCGGCTTTCCGCCAACTGGTCCGGCGTAACCTGAAGATCTGGCGCGACGGCCTCGCGCTCAGCCTGCCGCTCATCAGCCTGGTGACCATGGCGCGCCAGGGCCTGCGCTTGCGCAAGGGTGTGCAGGCCAGCTACGACAAGGACGATTTCCTGGTCAGCGCGAGCAGTACCGGCTGGCTGGCGAAGGGCGTGTTTGGCACCGCCTTCGTCAGCCTGTTCTGCGCCATCCTGATCCTCGACGGCGTCGACCGCCAGGACAGCCGCGAGACCAGCGCCATGCTGGAAGCGCCGCCGGTCGCCTGGACCAACCCGGTCACCGGACGCATGGCGCGCATCGGGCCGCAATGGAAACTCGAGCTGCGCCCCGGGCCGGACGGCAGCGTGCAGCACCTGTTCACCCAGCAAAGCGGCCACGCCGCCGTCCTGTTCGCGCACGAGGAAAGCGGCGGCCGGGCCCTGCGCCAGGACGCCCAGGCGCTGGCCGACCGGCTGGCCGACCGCTTCGAACTGGCGGACAGCTACTTCGCCGAATTCCGCGGCTGCCATTCCTGGGTCGGCCGGGGGCTGCACAAGAAGGGGCCGGAGCGGGTGCAGCTGCGCATCGTCGAAGTCGACGGCAAGGCCTGGCGGGTGGTGGCGATGCAGTCGCCGCCGGCCGCCTATACCGACGACCTGGTGCAGGAGCTGAGCGGCGCCTTGTGGGACACGGTCACGCCGCCGCCCCGGCCCGAACTGGCCCAGCGCAGCCACTGAGATCCTCGCTGAAACAACAAAAGGGGCCTCGTGGGCCCCTTCGTGTCTGCATGGTGCAGCGATGCGCTTATTTCTTGCGGCGCTTCGGCACCACCTTCGCCTTGCTGCGCTTCTTGACTGCCTTGACCTTGGCCTTGCCGGCCGTCGCCTTGATGCGCGGGCCGCCGGCACTGGCCTTGATGCGGGCGCGGCTCGACGCAGCCTTGTAGCGCGGCGCACGGTTCGAGGCCTTGGCCATGCTCACCGGCTCGTCGCCGGTGATGAAACGGCGGATGTTCAGTGCGTCCAGGATGCGCGCCGACGAGGCGCCGGCATTGAGCAGCACCAGGGTGGCGTTCTTGCCGCCGGCCTTGATGTTCATGATCAGGCAGCGGCCGGCTTCCTGGATGTAGCCGGTCTTCGACAGGCCGATGTCCCAACCCTTGGCGCCGACCAGGCGGTTGGTATTGCGGTATTCGACCTCGCGGCCGTTGATGTTGATCAGGTCCTTCGACTCGGTCGACATGCGCGTGATCTCTGGATACCTGGCCGACGCCGTTGCCATCTTGACCAGGTCGCCCGCGGTCGAGCGGTTGTGCGGCGACAGGCCGGTCGGCTCCTCGATCACGGTCTGGGTCATGCCCAGCGCGGCGATCTTCTGGCGTACCGCGACCTTGAACCCGGCCAGACCGCCCGGATAGGTGCGCGCCAGCGCATGGGCCGCGCGGTTGTCCGAGGACATCAGGGCCAGCTGCAGCACGTCGCGGCGCGAGATCAGGGCGCCGACCGGCACCCGCGAGCTGCTGTGCTTGAAGGTGTCGACGTCGCTGCGGTCGATCTCGATCAGCTCGTCCAGGTCTTGCCTGGCATCGAGCACGACCATGGCGGTCATCAGCTTGGTGAGCGACGCGATCGGCGCGACGCGGTCCGCATTCTTTTCCAGCAGAATCTTGCCGGTGTCATCTTCTACCACGAGCACCGATTGCGAGCCGAAGGGCACGGCGAAAGCCGCAGCCGAAAACGACAACAATGCGGTGGCAAACAATTTTTTGAACATTGTCGGGTGCAGGAATAGGTTGTGTTGAGCGGGAAAACGCGGCAGTGGGTAAGCGCGTAGTCAACAATCTAGCTGTAGGGCAACTACAGGAGTTGGAAGATAGCATCAAGCATGATGCATGTCTATGGCACACAAGCAAAAACGGCCTTGTGAACCGGAATTTAGTTGCAGTTTAACCCTCCAGTTAACACAGCGTCCATGACACACACCAGATCAGGTCGATATTCCGGGCGGGTAGGGCGCTGGCATGGACTTGGCGCCATAACGACGAAGCCCTGCACTAGGGCAGGGCTTCGTCTCGGGCCGATCAAGCCGGCCGGGTCGCGGATGGCTTACTTCGACTGGTAGATCTTGTCGAATTCGCCGCCATCGTTGAAGTGGACTTCCTGGGCCTTGCGCCAGCCGCCGAACAGCTCATCCACCGTGAACAGCTGGATCGGCTTGTAGTTGGCGGCATATTTCTTCATCACCGCATCGGAACGCACGCGCAGGAAGTGCTTGGCGCCGATTTCCTGGCCGGCCGGCGAATACAGGAAGTTCAGGTAGGCCGTCGCTTCCTTGCGCTGGTTGCGGCGATCGACCACCTTGTCGACCACGGCCACCGGAGATTCTGCCAGGATCGAGCTGCTCGGGTAGACCACCTCGAAGTTGTCGCCGAATTCCTTGCGCACCATGCTCACTTCATTCTCGAAGGTCACCAGGACATCGCCGATCTGGCGCTGGGTGAAGGTGGTGGTCGCGGCGCGTCCGCCCGCATCGAGGATCGGCACGTTCTTGAAGATGCGGGCCACCAGGTCGCGCGCCTGCGCTTCGTTGCCGCCCTTTTTCAGCACCGAGCCCCAGGCCGCCAGGTAGGTATAGCGGCCGTTGCCGGCGGTCTTCGGGTTCGGGATGATCACCTGCACGCCCGGGCGCGCCAGGTCGTCCCAGTTGCGGATCTTCTTCGGATTGCCCTTGCGGACCAGGTACACCATGGTCGAGTAGTAGGGCGCCGCATTGTGCGGGAATTTCTTGGCCCAGTCCTTGGCCACCAGGCCGCGGTCGGCCAGCATGTCGATGTCGTTGGCCTGGTTCATGGTGACGACCGAGGCTTCCAGGCCGTCGGCGACGGCGCGCGCCTGCTTGCTCGAGCCGCCGTGCGACTGCTTGATGCTGACGGTCTGGCCGGTCTGTTGCTTGTAGGCCGCGATGAAGGCCGGGTTGATGTCCTTGTACAGCTCGCGTGCCACGTCGTAGGAAACGTTCAGCAGCTCGGTCGTGGCGGCGCTGGCCGACAGCGGCAGCGCGGCGCCAAGCGACAGGGCCAGGAGGAAACGGCGGAGCGGGGAGGTCAGGGTCATATGTTCTCGCTTTTCAGAATCTTGTGGTGACAGTGTGCATCATCCGCACATTGCTCAAAATACGGAACAATAGTTTTGTCATATGCTTAGTACTGCAGAGCAGGGCAGCGTCCGGGCTTGCGCGGCGTCGCTGCGGATATGGGTGACCACAGCAAGGTCGGGGGCTTTCGGTGTATAGTCGTGCCCAGCCATTGCGCCACAAGCGCGGTCTGATCGTTTTTTATGCATAGTGATGTTTGATGTCCACGCGTTTTGACATTCGCAAGGCGGTACCCGGTGATGCTGCCCCCGCCTGCGCCCTGCTGCGCCGCTCGATCGAGGTCGGGTGCAAGGCCGACCACCAGGACCGGCCGGCCGTGCTGGAAGCCTGGCTCGGCAACAAGACCGCAGCCAACGTCGCCACCTGGTTCGCCAACCCCAGCAACCACGCCCTGGTAGCCGAGCGCGACGGGGAGCTGCTGGGCCTGTGCCTGCTGACCCAGGCCGGCAAGCTGGCGCTGTGCTATGTGTCGCCGCAGGCGCTGCGCAGCGGCATCGGCCGCGCACTCATCGCCGCCGCCGAGGAGCAGGCGCGCGCCTGGAGCATCAAGAAGCTGCACCTGCACAGCCCGGCGAGCGCGAGCGCCTTCTTCGAGCGCCAGGGGTATGTCAACGCCGGCAAGGACAAGTCCTGCTGGGGGCTCGAATGCGACCTGCTGTGGAAACCCCTCGACGCCGTATGCGAGACAGGGCCGGGGGCTGCCGCCAGCAAGCGTTTTTGCAACTGCGCTGGCTAGGTCCCCGCAACAATCTTGACAAACTCTTCTTTTGTGCAGGAGAAGCTTGCGATATAGTAAGCGCCTCATTTGGCTGAGTTCGCTTGTTATGGCTTCACGTAGAGATTTCCTGCAACAAAGTGCCCGGCTCTGTGCGTTGGGCACCCTCGGTTCCCCACTGCTGGTCCCGGCCACGGCCGCCGCCCAGACGACCGACCTGGAACCCCCGCCCGACCTGTTCGATGCCCAGCTGCTGGACATCGATTTCTGGATCAAGCCGCGTACCCTGTCGCTGGTGCGCCCGCAAAGCGGCGAGCGCGCCAAGGTGCTGTACTGGAAGGATGGCGAGATCATCGATTCCGCCTACCAGGAGCTGTGCCACATCCTGCGCGACGTGAACGGGCGCGCGTCGGCGCCGATCGATCCCAAGCTGTTCGAGATCCTGTGGGGCACCCAGGCCTTCATCGCGCGCTACGGCATGACCCAGCCGCTCGAGATCCTGTCCGGCTACCGCACCGAGGCGTCCAACAAGCGCCTGGTCGAAGAGGGCGTCCCGGCCGCGCGCAAGTCGCTGCACATGGTGGGCAAGGCGGCGGACATCCGCATCGCCAGCCTGAGCGAGGAAGTGCTCGGCGGGCTGATCCGCAGCTTCCGCCAGGGCGGTGTCGGCTATTACTACCGTGCTGGCCCGAAGGGCGGCTGGATCCATGCCGATACCGGACTGAATCGCACCTGGAAGGGCTGACCCGGCCGCGCTTGACGCGCGCCGACCGGTGCGTCCTCGGCATCGAACTTCGGCTAGTATGAGTTGTCACGGCCAGGGCGGCCGCCCTGGCACTTCATGTCGCTTTTCCAAGGAGGCAATGATGGCAACGATGAATACTCCCACCATGGACCGCAGGACGATGGGCGAACGGCGCACTTCCCTGCATGCGCATGGGCGTTCCGCCATGTCGGCACTCGACTACCTGGCAATGGCGCTCCTGATCATCGGCGGCCTGAACTGGGCGATGGTCGGCCTGTTCGATGTCGACATGGTCGCCACCATCTTCGGCCCGGGCAGCCCGGCAACCCGCATCGTCTACGTGGTGGTGGGCCTGGCGGCGCTGTACGCGATCTACACCACGGCCAAGATGGCCGGCAGCAAGCGCTCGACCTGAGCGGCATGCGCGTCGGGCTGATTTCCGACACGCACGGGTTGCTGCGCCCGGAGGCGCTCGACTTCCTCCGGGGCAGCGACCATATCATCCATGCCGGGGACATCACCGGCCCCGAGATCCTCCCGCCGCTGGCGGCGATCGCGCCGCTGACTGTCGTGCGCGGCAATAACGACCGCGGCGCCTGGGCGCGCGAGATTCCCGAGACCGCCATCCTGCGGCTGGGGCAGGTCGCCATCTACGTGATCCATGACCTGAAGGAATTGACGCTCAATCCGGCCGGCGCGGGCATGCGCGTGGTGGTGTCGGGCCACTCGCACAAGCCGCTGTGCAGCGAGCGGGGCGGCGTGCTGTACGTGAACCCGGGCAGTGCGGGGCGGCGGCGCTTCACGCTGCCGATCTCGGTCGGCGAGCTACTGGTCGATGGCGGGGATGTCAAGGTGCGCCTGGTGACCCTCGACGTCAAATGAACATCCTTGCATGCCGTATTTTCTTCGGTAGGCGATAATGCGGCCAACCGAGGAGACCGCATGACTACCCATACCGACGCATCCATCATCGATTCATGGTCGCGCAACACCGATCCCTGGACCGCCGCCGTGCGGGGAGGCGAGATCGCGTCGCGCGTGCTGGTCACCAACGCTGCGATCGTCGACACCGTGCGCGCGTATGCGCCGGCGACCGGCGTCGACCTCGGCTGCGGCGAAGGCTGGCTGGTGCGGGCCTTGCCCGAGGTGGCATTGCTGGGCGTCGACGCGAGCGCCGGCCTGGTCGAGCAGGCGAGGAAGGCCGGCGGGGGCGAGTTCCGCCAGCTGAGCTATGAAGAGATCGCCGCCGGCGCATTGCAGCTGGCGGCCGACGTGGCGGTCTGTAACTTCTCGCTGATCGGCGACGAGGCCGTGCGCGGGCTGCTGCGCGCCGCACCGACCTACCTGCGGCCCGGCGGGCTGCTGATCGTGCAGACCGTGCACCCGCTGATGGCCTGCGGCGACGCCCCCTATGCCGACGGCTGGCGCGATGGCAGCTGGGCCGGCTTCAGCAGCGCCTTCACCGATCCGGCGCCCTGGTACTTCCGTACGGTCTCGAGCTGGCTCGCGCTGTTCGAGGAACACGGCCTGCGCGTGGTCGAGATGCGCGAACCGCTCCATCCGGAAACGGCCAAGCCGGTGTCGCTGATCCTGGTCGGCCGGCTGGCGTAAAATACGGCTCGTTCCGCTTTTGCCCGCATCACATGAACCTGCCACCCGATACCCCGCAGCCGCGCTTCCGCCCCCGTCCCTGGACCGCATTGGAGACCCCGCAGGACGTCGAATTCTGGATCGACGAGCACAACCGCGCCCTGCAGGAGCTGGTCAAGCCGACCGAGACTGGCGTCGGCATCTGCTTTACCCTGGCCGAAGGCGGCAACGTGTTCATGCAGACGACCGGCGATGCGGTGATCCTCGACGTCGAACCCGAGGCCGACTGGATCGCACCCCTGATCGTCGCGGCCACCGGCGCCGAGCCGCCGCGCGGGCAGCTCTGGGTGCTCCCGGACGACAGGCTGGTGCAGCTGATCCTCGGCCTGTCCACGCTGGTCCTGAGCACCACCCTGGTAGTCGGCCACCCCTTTAGAGCGCGCGGCCGCCACTGAGCGACCCGCGGCGCTTCCCGCCGGCACGGCTTTCGGTTATAAAGTCAGCTCGACTAGGGATGGAGACGATTTGATGGGCAAGCATTCGACCACCGTGGCACGCCGTGCCCTACTTGGCCTGGCGCTGGTGGCCTCGCTGTCGGCACTGGTGCCGGCAGGGGCGGCCGACCTGCTGACGGACGCGAAGGCGCGCGGCACCCTGCGCATCGCGATGGAAGGCACCTACCCGCCCTTCAACTTCAAGGACCCGAAGACCGGCAAGCTGGCCGGCTACGACGTCGACGTCGCGCGCCTGGTCGCGGGCAAGCTGGGCGTCAAACCGGAATTCGTCACCACCGAGTGGGCCGCGATCCTCGCCGGCCTGGCCGCCGGCAAGTACGACGTGATCGTCAGCCAGGTCGGCATCACGCCCAGGCGCGAGCAGGCCTTCGATTTCTCGCGCCCCTATACCTATTCCTTCCCGCAGCTCATCGTGCGCAAGAACGACCGCGCCAGCTACACCAGCCTGAACGACCTGAAAGGCAAGAAGGTCGGCGTGGGGCAGGGCAGCGTGTTCGAGCAGCAGGCCAAGGCGGTGCCGGGCATCGAGGTCAAGAGCTATCCGGCCGCGCCCGAGAACCTGCAGGACCTGGCCTTCGGGCGCATCGATGCGGCGCTCAACGACAGCCTGATGGTGGCTTACCTGCTGCAGCATTCGCAGCTGCCGATCAAGGCCGGCGCACGGGTCGGCGCGCCCGAGCGCATGGGCATCCCTTTCCGCAAGGGCAATCCGCAGTTCAAGGCGGCGGTCGACAAGATCCTCGCGGACGCGGCCGCCGACGGCACCCTGAAGGCGATGTCGCTCAAGTGGTTCGGCACCGACGCCAGCCGCCCGGCCCGATAATGGCGGTCGCGTGGAGTTGATCGCGCTGCTGCGCGAAGCGGCGCCGACCCTGTTGACGGGCGCCGGCTACACCCTGGTGTTCGCGGTGGCCTCGATGATCGGCGGGCTGGCGATCGGCCTGCCGGTGGCGCTGATGCGCATCGCTCCCTGGGCCGCCGTGCGCCTGCCGGCGAGCCTGTACGTGAGCCTCATGCGCGGCACGCCGCTGCTGGTGCAGATCTTCGTCATCTACTATGGCTTGCCGAGCGTCGGCATCGAATTCACGCCGGTGACGGCGGGGGTGCTGGCGCTGTCGCTGAACGCGGGCGCCTACCTGTCGGAAAGCCTGCGCGGTGCGATCCGCGCCGTCAGCGAAGGGCAGTGGCGCGCGAGCTTCAGCCTGGGACTGGGCTACTGGCAGACCCTGCACCACATCGTCATGCCGCAGGCGCTGCGCATCGCGGTGCCCTCGATGAGCAACACGCTCATCAGCCTGATCAAGGACACCTCGCTGGTGTCGGTGATCACCATGACCGAACTGATGCTCGCGACCAAGGAAGTCATTGCGGTGAGCTTCCAGCCACTGCCGCTGTATCTTGCGGCGGCCTGCATCTACTGGGCCTTGAGCCTGTTCTTCGAAGCGATCCAGCGCCGCGCGGAGCGGCGCCTGAACCGCGCGCACGCCGCGCGCTGACCCCAGGGGGGCGGCACGCGGACGCGTGGACGATCAGCGCTTGCCGCGCTGCTGGTCCTGCTGCTGGAATGCGTCGGCGGCTTGCTGGGCGCTTTCGCCCTGACGCTGGCCGCCCAGGTCGTCGAGTGCCGGGGTGCCGCCGGAAGCATGCTGGCCACCGCCTTGCTGATGGTTGCCCTGTTGCTGGCCTTGCTGCTGGCCGCCCTGTTGGCCCATCTGCTGCTGGCCGGACTGCTGGCTGCCCGATTGCTTCCCGCCGGATTGCTGGTTGCCCTCGCGCTGGCCCTGGCCGGCTGCGGACACCAGGTCCTTGCTCGGATCGTTCTGCGAATTGTCCGGTTGCGACTGTTTCTGGTTTGGCTGCTTGTTCATGATCGTCTCCTCATCGAAGATTGTCGAGACACCATCTTAATCCTCCGGCTGACATCGGCAATCGGAGTATGAGAGGAAAGGGCGTAGGACCCTTCGCACGCTCTCGCCTTGAAGAACCAGTACGGAAAAATGCAAAGCGCACCGGCAAGCCTGGCTTGTCGGTGCGCATTGTACTGCGAGGTAAAGAGCGCTCAGCGGCGCCCGGGGTTAAGGATTGCCGCGTTGCTTGTCGATGCTGTTGTCCTGGCTCCAGGCCTGCGATGCATCCTTGGCGGATTCACCCTGGCGCGAACCCAGGTCATCGAGTGCCGGCGTGCCGCCGGAGGCGTGTTGCCCTCCGCTTTGCTGGCTCCCGCCCTGGCCCGACTGGCGGCTGCCTTGTTGCTGCCCCGATTGCTTACTACCTTGTTGCTGCTGTCCCGATTGCTGGCTGCCGCCCTGCTGGCCAGACTGCTGGGAACCCTGTCGGCTTCCCCCCTGCTGCTGCCCGGATTGCATACTGCCTTGCTGCTGTCCCGATGGCATGTTGCCGGACTGTTGCTGGCCGCCCTGGGCGGGTTTGCCGCTCGCGGTATTCATGCTGAGCTCGTCCACGTCATCGTCGTGGCGCGGCCCTTTGACGCCATGTCCTTTGTTTTCACCCATACCAGTCTCCTTGTTTGAGTGTCGATGGGCCCATGATAGCCCCTCGGCGGAAGCAGACAATCGGAATGCGGCACGAACCGTCGTAGGACGGCCCGTACAAAGTCATCAGTAAATGGGAGGGCTTGGCTAGCGTTTTTCCTGCTGCTGGGTTCCATCGCCGGACTGTTGCGAACCCTTTTGCCGGTCCGATTGCAGGTTATCTGGCCGGCTGCGTTCCAGCCGTTCGCGCTGGCGGTTCACGTCGAAGTCGTCGAGCTGGATGTCGCTCAGGCTTCTGTCCCCGGTATCCTTGTTTTCAGGCATGGTGGCCTCCTTGCGTCAGATGTGGTGGAAGCCACATCTTAGGCCGAATGCCGGGGAGGGGGCGCTCAAGGCTGTGCGGGTGCGATGCCGAGTTCGCGCAGGAACTGGTGCGCCGCGCTGTAGGCGCCGACGTGCTGCTCGGCCGTGAAACCGCCGTGGCCGCCGCCCTTGATGGTATGCAGGACGTTGCGCACGCCCGCCTTGTCGAGCGCCGCCTTCAGCCGCAGGCCATGCGCATAGGGCACCAGCGGATCGGCGTCGCCATGGATGGTGAGCACGGCCGGTCCGCCCGCGCGCACATGGCTCAGCGGCGACACCGCGCGCGCCAGCGCCTGGCGCTCGGGCTCCGGCATGCTGCCGAACCAGGCCACTGCGTACGAGCGTACGTTCGGGCCTTGCAGCATGTCGGCGACGTCGGTGATGCCATACCAGTTGATCACCGCCGCCACCTTCGGCGCCACGTTCTGGTACGGTCCGCTCCAGCTGGGCTCGTTGGCCGCGCACTGGCGGGTGGGCGGCGAGTCGGCCGGGATCATGGCCGTGGCGAGGGCCAGGTGGCCGCCCGCCGAGTCGCCCGTGGTCACCACCCTGGACAGGTCGAAGTTGTACTTCTTCGCATTGCGCCCGATCCACTGCAGCGCGCACAGCGTGTCTTCGACTGCGGCCGGGGCGGGCGCCACCTTCGCCAGCCGGTAGCTGACGTTCACGAAGGCGAAACCCATCTCCATGTAGGGCATGGCGGACAGCGCCGCGCCTTCGCGCCGGCCCGCCACCCAGCCGCCGCCATGGAAGTACATCACCACGGGCAGCGGCTTGTCGCTCTTCTTCACCGGCAGGTAGACGTCGAGCTTGAGGTCCTGCCCGCTCGCCGTCAGGTAGGTTACGTTCGCATCGACCCACCAGCCATGGTCGAGCAGGGCGGCACTCTTCACGCCTTCATCGGCCGCTTGCGCGGCCAAGGGCAGGGCCAGCGCGCAGGCCAGGGCGGCGGCGCGCAGACGCGATGTCGTGGTCCGCATCCCGATCACATGTTCGGGTAGTTCGGGCCGCCGCCGCCTTCCGGCGTCACCCAGACGATGTTCTGCGTCGGGTCCTTGATGTCGCAGGTCTTGCAGTGCACGCAGTTCTGGGCGTTGATCTGCAGGCGGTCCTGGCCATCGTCGTTCTTGACGAACTCGTACACGCCGGCCGGGCAGTAGCGCTGTTCCGGGCCCGCATACTTGGCCAGGTTGACGTCCACCGGGATGGCCGCGTTCTTCAGCGTCAGGTGGATCGGCTGGTCTTCGGCGTGGTTGGTGTTCGAGATGAACACCGAGGACAGGCGATCGAAGGTCAGCTTGCCGTCCGGTTTCGGATACGCGATCGGCTTGAATTGCGAGGCGGGCTTCAGGCATTCATGGTCGGCGTGCTGGTGGTGCAGCGTCCACGGCGCCTTGCCGCGGAAGACCATCTGGTCGATGCCGGTCATGATGGTGCCGATGTACAGGCCCTTGCTCATCCACGGCTTGAAGTTGCGTGCGACGTGCAGTTCCTCGTGCAGCCAGCTCTTCTCGAACGCTGCCGGGTAGGAGGCCAGCTCGTCGTGCTGGCGGCCTTCACCCAGCGCGGCAAAGGCGCTTTCCGCGGCCAGCATGCCGGTCTTGATCGCGGCGTGGCTGCCCTTGATGCGGCTAGTGTTCAGGAAGCCGGCGTCGCAGCCGATCAGCGCGCCGCCCGGGAACACCGTCTTCGGCAGCGATTGCAGGCCGCCCGCGGTGATGGCGCGCGCGCCGTACGAGATGCGCTTGCCGCCTTCGAAGTAGTGGCGGATCGCCGGGTGCGTCTTGTAACGCTGGAATTCCTCGTAGGGCGACAGGTAGGGGTTCTGGTAGGCCAGGCCCACCACGAAGCCGACCGCCACCTGGTTGTTCTCCAGGTGGTACAGGAAGGAGCCGCCGTAGGTGTCGTTGTCGAGCGGCCAGCCGGCGGTGTGGATCACCAGGCCCGGCTTGTGCTTGCTCGGATCGATCTCCCACAGCTCCTTGATGCCGATGCCGTAGGTCTGCGGGTCCTTGCCCTTGTTCAGGTCATACTTGGCCATCAGCTGCTTGCCCAGGTGGCCGCGCGAACCTTCCGCGAACAGCGTGTACTTGGCATGCAGTTCCATGCCGAGCTGGAAGTCCGGGCCGGGCTCGCCGTCGCGCTTGACGCCCATGTTGCCGGTGGCGACACCCTTGACCGAGCCGTCCTCGTTGTACAGCACTTCGGCGGCCGGGAAGCCGGGGAAGATCTCGACGCCCAGCGCTTCCGCCTGTTGTCCCAGCCAGCGCGTCACATTGGCCAGCGAGATCACGTAGTTGCCGTGGTTGGTCAGCATCTTCGGGACCATGAAGTTCGGCGTCTTGATCGCGCGGGTCTCGGTGAGTAACAGCACCTGGTCCTCGGTCACCGCGGTGTTCAGCGGCGCGCCTTTTTCCTTCCAGTCCGGGATCAGCTCGTTCAGGGCGATCGGGTCCATGACCGCGCCGGACAGGATGTGCGCACCCAGCTCGCCGCCTTTCTCGAGCACGCAGACCGAGACCTCTTGTCCCTTTTCTGCCGCCAGCTGCTTGAGGCGGATCGCCGCCGACAGGCCCGCGGGACCGCCGCCGACGATGACCACGTCGTACTCCATGGCTTCGCGCGGTCCGTATTGTTCAAGGATGTTGGTTGGCTCAGTCATATGATTATTTTAATAAGAAGGAAAAATTTAAGCACGAGTGTGCACTTTTTTACTGTCGATTGCAACGTTGGGCGCCATTTTACGGACATTATTAGATGCGGCAATCTAATACTGATGATTTGTGTAATCATGATGGCTTCGCAATGGACAAAGAAGGGGAGCCGCGTGGGCATCGAAGTCAATTACGAAGGAAAAATCGCCATGGTCACCGGCGCCTCAAGCGGTCTTGGCGCGCGTTTCGCCAAGGCGCTGGCCGGGGCCGGCGCGCAGGTGGTGCTGGCCTCGCGCCGGGTCGAGCGGCTCAAGGAGCTGCGCGCCGAGATCGAGGCCGACGGCGGCGCCGCCCACGTGGTGCGCCTGGACGTGACCGACCTGGCCAGCATCAAGTCGGCCATCGCGCACGCCGAGACCGAGGCCGGCCCGATCGACATCCTGGTCAACAATTCGGGCGTGTCGAGCACCCAGCGCCTCCTGGACGTCACCGAAGAAGACTACAACTACATCATGGACACCAACCTGCGCGGCGCTTTTTTTGTCGCGCAGCAGACCGCCAAGCGCATGATCCAGCGCGCCAAGGGCGACCCGCGCAAGCAGCACCGCATCGTCAACATCGCTTCGGTCGCGGGCCTGCGCGTGCTGCCGCAGATCGGCGTGTACTGCATGAGCAAGGCCGGCGTGGTGCAGATGACCAAGGCGATGGCGGTGGAGTGGGGCCGCTACGGCATCAACGTCAATGCCATCTGCCCCGGCTACATCTCGACCGAAATGAACGAGGACTACTTCGACACCGAGCAGGGCCGCAAGCTGATCGACATGCTGCCCCGCAAGCGCACCGGCAGGCCGGAAGACCTCGACGGGCTCCTGCTGCTGCTGGCGGCGGACGAGGCCCATTTCATCAATGGCGCCGTCATCACGGCCGACGACGGCATGACGGCGCAGTAATCAAGAACGAGCAACAAAGGAAGCAATGAGCAACAAGCAGTTCGTGCATTCCATGAGGATCCCCATCCGTTGGGGCGACATGGATGCGATGGGTCACGTCAACAACACCGTCTATTTCCGCTATATCGAATCGGCCCGCATCGCGTGGCTGGAACAAAGCGGCGCGCTGGCCGACCCGGCCGCCTCGACCGAGGGCCCGGTCGTCGTCAACGCCTACTGCAGCTTCCTCAAGCAGCTGACCTACCCGGGCGAGATCGAAGTCACGACCTATGTCGGTCCGCCGGGCCGCTCGAGCATCGAAGTCACGCACGAGATCCGGCTGGTCAGTTCGGATGGACAAGCCGGCGCGCTGCATGCCGAAGGCGGCGCCAAGGTGGTGTGGATCGACTTCAAGGCCGAGAAGTCCCGGCCGCTGCCGGAGCGCCTGCGGGCGCTGCTGCCTAGCGCATGAGCGCCGATACCGTTCGCTTCGACGAAGGGCGGCTGGGGATCGAGGACATCGTCGCCATCGCGTATGGCGTGGCGCAACCCGTGCTGTCCGGCGATCCGGCTTTCCGCGCCAGGATCGCGCGCGGCGCCGACTTCCTCGACCGACTGCTGCGCGAGGAGGGCGTCATTTATGGCGTGACCACCGGCTACGGCGACTCATGCACCGTTGCGGTGCCGCTGCACCTGGTCCCCGAGTTGCCGCGCCAGCTCTACACGTATCACGGCTGCGGCCTGGGTGCGTATCTCGATGCCGGGCAGACCCGCGCCGTCATGGCAGCGCGGCTGGCTTCGCTGTGCAAGGGTTATTCAGGCGTGAGTATCGGGCTGCTGGAGCAGATCGTGCGCTTGTTCGGCGCCGGCCTTCTGCCCCTGATCCCGAGCGAGGGATCGGTTGGCGCCAGCGGCGACCTGACACCCCTGTCCTACCTGGCGGCGGTGCTGTGCGGCGAGCGCGAAGTGCTGCGCGACGGCGTGCAGGTGCCGGCCGGGGAGGCCCTGCGCGCGGCCGGCATCGCGCCGCTACGCCTGCGGCCGAAGGAAGGTCTGGCGCTCATGAACGGCACCGCCGTCATGACGGGTCTGGCCTGCCTGGCCTGGGACCGCGCCGCCTACCTGGCCCGGCTGGCGACGCGCATCACCGCGATGGCCTCGTTCGCCCTGGACGGAAACGCCCACCACTTCGACGAGACGCTGTTCTCGGTCAAGCCGCATGCGGGCATGCAGCAGGTAGCAAGCTGGCTGCGCGCGGACCTTGCCTACACCGGACAGGGAGAGCGCAACGGCAAGCGCCTGCAGGACCGCTACTCGATCCGTTGCGCGCCGCATGTCATCGGCGTGCTTGTCGACGCGCTGCCCTTCTTCCGCGCTACGATCGAGAATGAGCTGAACAGCGCCAACGACAATCCCATCATCGACCCTGAGGGCGAACGTGTGCTGCACGGCGGGCATTTCTACGGCGGCCACATCGCGTTCGCCATGGACGGCATGAAGAATGCGGTGGCCAACCTGGCGGACTTGATGGACCGCCAGCTGGCACTGCTGGTCGATACCCGTTACAACGCGGGCCTGCCGGCCAACTTGTCGGGCATGCAGGGAGAGCGCGCGGCGATTTCGCACGGGCTGAAGGCGCTGCAGATTAGCGTCTCGGCGTGGACGGCGGAGGCGCTCAAGCTGACCATGCCGGCCTCGGTGTTCTCGCGCTCGACCGAATGCCACAACCAGGACAAGGTCAGCATGGGGACGATCGCGGCGCGCGATTGCCTGCGGGTGCTGGAACTGACCGAGCAGGTGGGGGCGGCGCTGCTGATCGCGGTGAGTCAAGGAATATGGCTGCGCACTCGCGGCGGGGAAGCCCATGTCGTACCTCGGGCCCTGGCCGCGATGGCGGAGGGTGTCGGGTGCGTGAGTGCACCGATGATCGAGGATCGGCGGCTGGATCAGGAGCTGCGGCTGCTGCTGGACCGGATACGCGCAAAGGACTGGCCCCTCGGTAACTGATCCGATACGACGAGGGCTGCGCCCCCTTCTGCGCGCTGCTGCTTAAATAGGGCCGTGAGCATGCCCTTCCATGGCATGCCGACCTGCAGGAGGAAGCGATGTTCGAAAAGCTTGGCCAGCCCAATTGGGACGCCATGTTCGCAGTCAATACGCCACTCATCGAACTGGCCGTACGCGCCACGGTGCTGTACGCGGTCATCCTGGTCCTGATGCGCCTGATGCCGCGCCGTACCGGCGGCGAGCTGGCGGCCATCGACCTGATTTTCCTGCTCTTGATCGCGGGAGCGGCGTCGAACGCATTCGGCGCCTACGAATCGGTGACGGAAGGGCTGATCCTGATCGCCGTGCTGGTGCTGTGGGATTACGCCCTGAACGCGGCGAGCTACCGCTTCCGCTTCATCGAACGCCTGGTGTCGGCGCCGCCGATTCCGGTGGTCCGCGATGGAAAACTCTTGAGGCGCAACATGCGGCGCGAATTCCTGACCGAGGACGAACTGATGAGTTCCTTGCGGCAGCAGGAAATCACCAGCCTGGACGAGGTCAAGTTGGCCTATATTGAAGGCGACGGCGCCATCACGGTTGTGCGCCGCAGGCACCATGGATGACTGGGCCGAGTCACGATCCCTTGGAGCACTTAACTGTTACGCTGACATGATAGTTTGCAAATTACCGTTGCGTATTTGCCAATCGTTACAATAGGGGAGAATTTCCATTCTTTAATTTCTGTATATTCCGCGGCGTTACTGATGGGCGATGGTCATCCACAGACAAAAAGGAATATATGGACTCATTCAAAACAATAACAGCCGGCGCCTGTATGACTGCGCTTGCGCTGCTCGCCGGTTGCGCTACGCAGACACCACCAGCGCAGGTAAAGGAGGCGCCGCAGTCCACTGCGGAGCAGAAGCGTGCGCAGGCCGAAGTTGCCAATGCCGCGCCTGCACGGCCCGTCTTGAAGCGCAAGATTGCGATCGGGCGCGTGTCGAACGAAACGAACTACGGAAAGTCGTTACTGCGCGACGACGCTGGTGACCCGGTTGGCAAGCAGGTTTCCGATATGCTCGGCAAGGCGCTTACTGAATCAGGCGCCTTCGTAGTACTTGAGCGCAGCGATTTCGCCAAACTTCAGGAGGAAGCGGCGCGTACCGGCATCAAGCAGAACTTGGTCGGCGTTGACGCGCTGATCATGGGTTCGCTGACTGAATTCGGCCGTAAGACCGTTGGCGAATCCGGCTTTGTGTCCGCCACCAAGAAGCAGGTTGCATTTGCCAAGGTCGATGTGCGTCTTGTCGACGCGGTCACCGGACAAAGTTTTTTTGCTGCCTCCGGCGCCGGCGAGTCTTCGACCGAAACTGGTTCTACCTTCGGCTTCGGTTCGCGCGCTTCCTATGACGGCACCCTGAACGACTCTTCGATTCGTCAGGCGATTTCGGAAGTGGTCAACCGGCTTACGACTGAACTCGGCAATCGCCCATGGCAAACCTCGATCATCGCCACCGAGCAGGGTCGCTATTTCATTTCTGGTGGCAAGTCGCAGGGCCTGCGGCCCGGTATGGTGTTCTCCGTGCAGACCCTGGGCCAGAAAGTGAAGTCGCCTCAGACAGGCTTCGAGATTGCGTTACCAGGTCAAGAAGTTGCCCAGCTGCGTATCGATTCACTCTTTGGCGATACTGAAATGAGCGAAGGCGCTGTAGGGAGCCTCGTCAGCGGCTCGTTGCAAGGCTATAAGATCGAACAATTGACAGTGCGTGCGAAGGAGGGCATGTGATGCGGCGCCAATTCCATTCCCTCGCGCTGGCACTCGTGCTTGGCGTGTCTTCGCTTTCTGGCTGCGTGCAAATGCCTACCGAGAAGCAGACGGTGGTTGACCAACGTCCGCAAATTTCGTTCAGGCTTGCCCATGAAGGCCAGGCAGGAGCCCGCGTGTTCCTTGATCGTCTCGACGTCGGCATGGCTGGCGACTACGTCGAAGGAAAGGCCACTCTGCGCGTGCTGCCAGGCACTCATCTGGTTGAAGTTCGCATGGGCAGCCAGGTGCTGCTGAACGAACGCGTGTACCTTGCCGACGGCGTTTCCCGCTCCTTCGGCCTGAATTAGGAGACAAGATGAAATCGATAATCGTACTCCTTGCACTGCTCGTCCTGAGCGGATGCGCGACCCAACGCTCCCTTTACGACTGGGGCGGCTATAACGGCATGCTGTACGAGTCGTACAAGGAGCCCGAGACCACGGCGGCCAACCTGCAGAAACTGCAGGAGCATGTCACCAAGCTCGAGAAGGGCACGCTCAAGGTGGCGCCCGGACTGTACGCTGACCTCGGTACGCTCTATCTCCAGGCAGGAGACCGTGACCGTGCAGTGGAAAACTACCGCAAGGAACGCGCCGTCTGGCCCGAAAGCGCCGGCCTGATGGATGCGCTGATCAAGAACCTGAGCAGCCCGAAAACTGCCCCGGAGGCGAAGACATGAAATCGATCAAGGCATTGATTGCGTTGGTAGCAGCGCTCCTCGTCACCGGTTGCGCTGCACCGGTGGCCAAAACCGATTTGAGCGCTTTTCAGTCAGCCAAACCTCGTTCGATCCTGGTGGTCCCGGCGGTTAATAAATCGCTGGACGTGGATGCGCCCAACTACCTCCTGACCACGCTTAGCCTGCCGCTGGCCGAGAAGGGCTTCTACGTCTTCCCTGTGCATACAGCGAAGACCGTGTTGGAACAGGAGGGCTTCTACGAAGGCGAGGTCGTACACCAACAGCAACCAGAGGCGCTGGCAAAACTGTTCGGGGCCGACGCGGTGCTGTACGTGACGATCAACCGCTGGGACGCCCAGTATGCTGTGTTCGCGACGACCGTTACGGTCAATTTCGACTACCGTATGGTGTCGAAGGACGGTATCGAGTTGTGGTCCGCAAACAAGCAGATGCAGTACACGCCTCAGAACCAGAACACGGGGCATCCTCTCGGGAACCTTATCGCAGCAGCCGTCAGTGCGGCGCTCACGCGTGCGGCTCCGAACTATATGCCGCTTGCCTACATGGCGAACGACCAGGTGTTCATCAACGGCCCGACCGCAATCCCCGACGGCCCCTACCGCGCACCCAATTAATGACGTCGGCAGCGCGGTTTTCCGCGCTGCCAAGCTCAGCGCGCCCCGACCAGCTTGTGCACCAGCTCCGACGAGGTCGATGCGGCGAACTTGCGCATCAGGCTGGCGCGGTGCATCTCCACCGTGCGCGGGCTCAGGTCGGTATCGCGCGCGATCATCTTGCTGGTCTTGCCTTCCACCAGCAGCGCCGCGATCTCGCGTTCGCGCGGGGTCAGCTCGGCCGACACCGGCCGTTTTTCGCTCACGTCCTCGAAGGTCCAGACGCCGGCGCCGAGCGGCAGGCCCGGATCGAGCGCGCTCCCGGTGACGTGGCACCAGAACAGCTCGCCGCTGGCGCGGCGCATGATGCGCTCGTCGGAATAGCGCCCCTTGGCGTTCATGATCGGCACGATGCGGTCGCCCGTGCGCAGGAATTCGTCCATCGTGGGGTAGAGCACGCTGAAGGACTTGCCGTTCAGGTCTCCCTCGGCGTAGCCGAACATGCTTGCCAGGGCCCGGTTGCAGGACTGGATCACGCGATCGGCCGAGACGCACATGCCCACCGGCGCGTGCTGGAAGATCATCTCGTAATCGATGGCGCTGGATGGGGTCACTTGAGGTGGATCGACTGCTCGGTTCATGGACGGGGCCGCCCGTATTTCTACGGTATTGTTATTCAGTACAGCGTATTTTATGCTGAGACTCAAGGGCACCCCGAAAAACCTGCTGCGCGTTGCATTTGCGATCTGCGATGCTCGTCATACCGCCGTACGACTGCGCTTCTCGATCGCAACTGCTGCCGCTCGCGACGGTTTTTCGAGGTGCCCTCTACTCTGTAGTACAGAAGAGCTTTTCGCTTAACCTATAAAAGGGACGGGTATGAACAAAGTGTATCCTGATGCGAAGTCGGCGCTCGCCGGCATCGTTGCAGACGGCCAGACCATCGCCGTGGGCGGCTTCGGCCTGTGCGGCATTCCGGAAGCGCTGATCGCGGCGCTCCGCGATTCCGGCGTCAAGAATCTGACGGCCATTTCGAACAATGCGGGCGTGGACGGCTTCGGCCTGGGCCAGCTGCTGGAAACCCGCCAGATCAAGAAGATGATCTCCTCCTACGTCGGCGAAAACAAGGAATTCGCACGCCAGTTCCTGGCCGGCGAACTCGAGCTCGAATTCACCCCGCAGGGCACGCTGGCCGAGAAGCTGCGCGCCGGCGGCGCCGGCATTCCGGCCTTCTACACCAAGACCGGCTACGGCACCATCGTCGCCGAAGGCAAGGAAACCCGCGAATTCGACGGCGAGCACTACGTGATGGAACGTTCGCTGCTGCCGGACGTCTCGCTGGTGAAAGCATGGAAGGCCGACAAGGCCGGCAACCTCCTGTACCGCAAGACCGCGCGCAACTTCAACCCGAACGTGGCCACCGCGGGCAAGATCTGCATCGTGGAAGTCGAAGAGCTGGTCGAGATCGGCGAGATCGATCCGGACCAGGTGCACACCCCGAGCATCTTCGTGCACCGCATCGTGCATAACCCGACGCCGGAAAAGCGCATCGAACAGCGCACCGTGCGCGCCAACTGAGACTAGAGCGGAGACAGAAACATGGCATGGACTCGTGATGAAATGGCCGCGCGCGCGGCGAAGGAACTGCAGGACGGTTTCTATGTGAACCTGGGCATCGGCCTGCCGACCCTGGTGGCGAATTACGTCCCCAACGATATCGAGGTTTTCCTGCAGTCGGAAAACGGCCTGCTGGGCATCGGCCCCTTCCCGACGGAAGACGAAGTGGACGCCGACCTGATCAACGCCGGCAAGCAGACCGTCACGGCGCTGCCGGGCGCTGCCTATTTCAGCTCGGCCGATTCCTTCGGCATGATCCGCGGCGGCAAGATTAACCTGGCGATCCTGGGCGCGATGCAGGTGTCCGAGCGCGGCGATCTCGCCAACTGGATGATCCCGGGCAAAATGGTGAAGGGCATGGGCGGCGCGATGGACCTGGTGGCCGGCGTCAAGCGCGTGGTCGTGGTGATGGAGCACGTCGCCACCGCCAAGGACGGCTCGACCAGCCACAAGATCCTGCCGAAATGCGACCTGCCGCTCACCGGCGTCGGCGTGGTGGACCGCATCATCACCGACCTGGGCGTCCTCGACGTCACCTATACCGGCCTCAAGCTGGTGGAACTGGCGCCGGGCGTGACGACCGAGCAGGTGCTGGCGGCGACCGGCTGCGAGCTGGACGTCTCGGCGCTCTGAAAGAAAAAGCGCGGGGGCGGCATTGTCGGCCCCGCGCTTGTGCAAGCGGGCCCGCAGGTCGACTGCGGGCTTTTTATTTCAGGGCGTCCAGGCGCTGGCGCAGCCGCTGCGCATGCCCTTCATTTGCGGGTGACTTCAACAGTTCGGTCAGCGCCAGGCGCTCGGCCGTGCGCAGCGCGTCCTCCGCAGCGACCTTCACGTCCGGCACCACGCCAGTGCCTTCCCAGTTGGTCTTGCTGATCGGGTTGATCGCCCGGCCGGCGGGGATGAAGGCCGCCATGTGCTGGTGGACGCGGTGCACGCCGCCCGGATGCGCGCCGCCGCCGGTGGTTTCGCCGACGATCACGCCACGGCGCAGCTGCTGCAGGTTGTAGCTGAATTCCTCGGCGCCCGAAAAGGTCGTCTTGCTGGTCAGGACGTAGATCTTCTTGGCGCCACCAAACTTCCTCCCGGGCGCATCCTCCTCGGTCCAGAACGCCTCCGTGCGGCCGCCTTCACGCCAGTACATGTCGTTCAGGTGGGTGCGCTTGTCGAACAGGTAGCTGGACATGAAGGCGACCGCGTGGGGATCGCCACCGCCGTTGTGTCGCAGGTCGACGATGAGCGCGTCGGTGTCCGCCACCAGGTTCATCATTGCGCTCAGCGCGGGCTTGGCGGCCGAGGCCTGCGGGAAGCTGCGCAGGTCGATATAACCGATGTTGCCGGGCAGGGTTTCCACCTTGCGGATGTCGTAGTTGCGCGACTTCAGGAACTCGGCGAACTGGCGCTCCTGCTCGGGCGTCGGGCCGCGTTTGCCGGTGCTGGTGTCCGGAGGCATGGGCCTCGCCTGGTAGCGCACGCCAAGGTGCTTGTCCCCGGTCGGCTGGCGCAGGTCTTCGGTGAGCATTTCTGCGAAGGCGGTAAGATCCTTGGCGGTGCGGTAGGCGCCGCTTTGCTCGCGCGCGTTCAGGCGTTCGACGATCTGCCTCGCCTTGTCCGGGAAGACGTAGATGTCGCTGACCTTTGCGCCGAGTTCGGCGATCACGGCCTTGCGGGTTGCCTCGTCGACCTCGGCCCTGGCATCGCAGGCGAGGGAAGCGAGTATGCAGGGTACGAGCAGCAGGGTACGAATCGGGTGCATGTGGATCCTATGGGTAAAGGAAACGTCGGTAAGCGTGAACTTATTCTTGCTAGCTCAAAGTGTTATTTTTACCTCATGGTAGCAATGGCGCTTCGTCTCGGCAATTCGATGCGCATAAACTGGCAAGCTGAGCGGCGTGGACGCGGTATACGGAAACGGGCGGCTTGCGCCGCCCGCCAAACATGCAAGTCCGGATGCGCAAGCGCCGGGGCTGCTTTCTATTCCGGCGTCCAGACGTACTGGACGCCCACCCATGCACGCACCGGCTTGCCCTCAAGCGTCGCCGGCTTGAATCTGCATTTGGCCAGTCCCGAGCGCGCCGCCTCGTCGAGGCTGGCATAGCCGCTTGATTTCTGGATTTTCGACTCCACGACCCACCCGTCGGCGCCGATGAGGAATTGCATCGTGACCGTGCCGGCGTTCTTCAGTCGTGCATCTTCCTCGGGATAGATCGGCCTGCTGCAGGTGCTGGTGTCCACCAGGGGGCGCGGAACCGGCGCCGCGCCGTCCGGGGCGGCCTGCGCCAGGCCGGTCGATGCGGCCACTGCCACAAGCAAGACGGATGAGAGGCTGCGACGCTGCGTGTGCCGCAGCAGGGTGACAAAACGGGTGATGCCGGTCATGCGTTCTCCTCTATCGGTCGGCGTGTCACGCCAGGGATGGGCGGGCGTCCCCGCGAATCCTCCAAGCGTAACACGCGCATTGCCGCTTACTCCAGCGTCCAGACGTACTGCACCGCGGTCCAGGCCTCGACCGGCTTGCCCTTGGCCGTGGCCGGCTTGAACGTGCACTTGGTCAGTGCGGTATGTGCGGCCTCGTCGAGCGCCACGTGGCCGGACGATTTGGTGACCTTCGATTCCTTTACCTTGCCGTTCTTGCCGACCAGGAAGCCGAGGGTGACGGTGCCGGTATGCTGCAGCTTGATCGATTCGGCCGGGTAGTGCGGCCGCTTGCAGGTGTCGAAGTTGGCCACGGCCTCGCTATCCTTCTTGACCGGCGTCGTGGGCGCCGCATGGGCAAAGCTTGCGGCGCCGATGACCAGTCCCAGTACGGGAATGGCCGCCTTCCAGTTCAACGCTTGCGTATCGGGACGAACCAATCGTTTGATGCGTGACATAAGATCTCCTCCGTTGGCCGCCTGGGCCAGGTGGTGGGTTGAGAACTGGAGTTTTTCCAGTTCGGATAGGGCCAGGGCCAGGCGCCGCGGTTCGCCCAGTATCCTTGCCGCGTGATCGTCGGCGATCTGTTCCCGCTCCACTCGGATGCGGCTTGACATCCACCAGACCGCTGGGTGGTAGAAGAGCAGGGTCTCGACCAGGTTCTGGCCGAGGTTGACGAGGTAGTCGTGCCGCTTGATGTGGGCCAGTTCATGGGCCAGCAGCGCTTCCAGCAGGTGGGCCGGCATGCCGGACACGAGCGAGGCGGGCACCAGCACGACCGGCCGCCACCAGCCGGCGGTAATCGGGCTGCCGAGGCGTTCGACCACGCGCAGGCGTACGGCCCGGTCGATGCCGAACCCTGTCGCCATGCGTTCGATGCGCGCCTGCCACGCCGGGCCGACGCGCTCGTGCGTGGCGGCGCGCTCGATCCACAGCAGCCCGGCTACCATGCGCAGGGCCATCGCCAGGGCGCACACGGCCCAGGTGCCCACGATCCAGGTCAGCTGGTCCGCCAGCAGGGCGCCCCAGCCCTCGTCGACGGGCGAGCCGGCGATCAAGCCGGCGGCGAACAGCACCATCGCATCGCCACCGCCGCCGCCGCCGCCCTGCAGGCGCAGCGCCAGCTCAAGAGCGGGCCAGGCCAGGCACAGGAACAGGCCAGTGCAGGCGACCAGGTAGCGCGATTCGGGGCGCCTGTTGCGCAGCACGGTCAGCAGGGTGGCGGTGGCGCAGCCGATCAGCGCGCCCTGCCACAGGAAGTGGACCAGGGTCCAGCCGACGCTGGCGACGAGGTCGGCGGCGTTCATTTCTTCACCCCGGCCTTGTCCTCCGGCTTGTCGTCACGCAGCAGTTCCTCGATCTCTTCCCGTTCCTTCTTCGAGATGCCGGTCTTCAGCGCGGCCAGCACCAGGGCCTTGGCCGAACCGGCGAAGGCGCGCTGCATCAGGTCCTTCAACAGGTTGCTCTCGACCGAGTCCTGGGCGTGGGCCGGGGCATAGACGTGCGAGCGTTCGCTCTCGTCGCGCACCAGGAGGCCCTTGCCGTGCATGATCTGCATCAGGCGCAGCACGGTGGCGTAGGTGACCTCGGGCTTGGTCTTCTGCATTTCCTGGTGCACCTGCTTGGCGGTGCCCGAGGCCATCGGCCACAGGACTTGCAGCAGTTCGAGTTCGGCCGGGGTCGGCTTGGGGGTATCGGGTTTGCGTGGCATGAGCGTCCTCATTGGTTTGGTCGGATCTAGAATAGTGTGTCTAGACACCGGTGTCTACTCTTTTCGCGTACCGTGCATGCTTTATGCGCGATGAGTAAGAGCCCCGAACGAAGACGAAAAAAAACCGCATCCGGAGATGCGGTTCTTTGGGACGGGCGCGGCGGAGTCAGGCGGCGGCGCGCACCGGCTCCAGGTCCTTGTCGCCGTCCACCGGTACGCGACCGTGCAGGACGTCGTCCATGCGCTGGGTGTCGAGTTCCTTCTCCCACTTCGACACCACCACGGTGGCTACGCCGTTGCCGACGAAGTTGGTCAGGGCGCGGGCTTCGCTCATGAAGCGGTCGATGCCGAGGATCAGGGCCATGCCGGCCACCGGGATGGTCGGGACCACAGCCAGCGTCGCCGCCAGGGTAATGAAGCCGGCGCCGGTGATGCCCGATGCGCCCTTCGAGGTCAGCATCGCCACCGCCAGGATGGTCAGTTCCTGCATCAGGGTCAGGTCGGTGTTGGTCGCCTGGGCAACGAACAGGGCCGCCATCGTCATGTAGATGTTGGTGCCGTCCAGGTTGAACGAGTAGCCGGTCGGGACCACCAGGCCGACCACCGGCTTGGAGCAGCCGAGGCGTTCGAGTTTACGCATCAGGGCCGGCAGGGCGCTTTCCGACGAGCTGGTGCCGAGCACGATCAGCAGTTCTTCCTTGATGTACTTGATGAAGCGGATGATCGAGAAGCCGGTGAACTTGGCGATGAGGCCCAGCACGCCGATTACGAACACGAAGCAGGTCAGGTAGAAGGAACCCATCAGCTTGGCCAGCGGCAGCAGCGAATCGAGGCCGTACTTGCCGATGGTGAAGGCCATCGCGCCGAAGGCGCCGATCGGGGCGGCTTTCATGACGATGTTCACGACGCCGAAGATGGCGTGCGAGAAGTCGTCGATCATCTTGGTCACCGGACGGCCACGCTCGCCCAGCATCGACAGCGAGAAGCCGAACAGCAGCGCGATCAGGAGGACCTGCAGGATGTCGCCCTTGGCGAAGGCATCGACGAAGGTGTTCGGGATGATGTTCATCACGAAGTCGACGGTGCTCTGGTCCTTGGCCTTCGCGGTGTACTGGGCGATCGACGAAGCGTCGAGGTGGGCGGCGTCGACGTTGAAGCCGGCGCCCGGCTTGACCCAGTTGGCGACCACCAGGCCGATGGCCAGCGCGAAGGTCGAGACGACCTCGAAGTAGAGCAGGGCCTTGCCGCCGACGCGGCCGATTTTTTTCATGTCCTGCATGCCGGCGATACCGGCGACGACGGTACAGAAGATCACCGGGGCGATGATCATCTTGATGAGCTTGATGAAACCGTCTCCCAAGGGCTTCATCTTCGCGCCCAGTTCAGGGTAGAACACCCCCAGCAGCACGCCAAGCACGATGGCGAACAGCACCTGGACATACAGGACTTTATAGAATGGCTTTTTCATGGCAACGCTTCGTAGTGAAGTTTGTGGTGTTGCCATCATCGTGGAAGTGTCACGCCCAATCTATTGTGGATATCCGCAGGCCTTATATCTTGTTGCGGATATGCTGATTGTGTATCGCGTGATATTTCTGGAACGTGTGCTGTTGACCTCCACTCCAAGGATCGTCGCACCGGCGAAGGCCGGTGCCCAAGTTCACGGCCGCCTGAACACCTCCCCACCTTTCATCACAAATCCCACCTTCGCTGCTGCCCCGATATCCCTGGTCGGATCCCCATCCACCGCCACCACGTCCGCCAGCATCCCCGCCTTCAACTGCCCCAGCTCCTTCGACTTCCCCAGGATCTCCGCCGCCACCACGGTTGCCGCCCGCATCGCCTCCAGCGGCGACATCCCGAGCTTGACCATCCATTCCAGCTCGCGCGCATTGGTCCCGTGCGCGAACACGCCGACGTCGCTGCCGTTGCCGATCGTGACGCCGATCTTGCGCGCCAGCGCGAAGGCGCGCTGCGCCTGCTGCATGGCTGGTGTCGGCGCGCCGCCACGCACATGCTTCTGGAAGTATTCCCCGGTCGCCTCCGGCGCAGTGAGCGTCGGGATGTAGGCGGCGCCGCGCTCCTTCATCAGCCTGAATGTCGCTTCCGAGGCCCCGTAGCCATGCTCGATGGTGTCCGCCCCTGCCAGCACCGCCATGCGGATCGCGTCGTCGCTGCTCGCGTGCACCGCGACCTTGCGCCCGGTGACGTGGGTGGCGGCGACCATCGCCTTCATCTCCTCCATGGTGAAGGTCGGGCGCGCCGTGCCGTCGATGCCGGTGCGGTAGTCGCCGTAGATCTTGATCCAGTCCGCGCCGCGCGCCGACTGCTCGCGCACCGCCTTGGTCACTTCATCGATGCCGGTGGCCGGCTGGGCGCCGTAGGGGATCTCCATGTCCGGACGGTAGCTCTTCTCGGCCGGGCCATAGCTGTAGCTGGCGACGATGGCCCTGGTGGCGACCAGCAGGCGCGGACCGGGCGCGACGCCCTCGTCGATGGCGCGCTTGATGCCGACGTCGGCATAGTCGGCGCCTTCGGTGCCGAGGTCGCGCAGGGTGGTGAAGCCGGCCTGCAGGGTCGCAGCCGCATGGCGGCCGGCCAGCATGATGCGGTAGGCGACCGGCTCCTTGATCACCTGGTCGTCCCAGGTGGTTTCGTTATAGGGATGCAGGAGGACGTGCGAGTGCAGGTCGATCATGCCTGGAATAAGCGTTTTGCCGGGGAGGGTGATGCGTTCGGCGTCGGCCGGCACGGTCATCTTCTCGAGCGGGCCGACCGCCTGGATGCGGCCCTGCGCGACCAGCACGCCCCAGCCCGCGTGCGGCGCGCCTTCGCCGGTCCAGACCTGGGCGGCCGTGACCAGGACCGGACGAGGCGGCGCTTTCGGCGCCGCCTGGGCGTGGCCAAGGACGGAGGCAAGCATGCCCAGGATCGTGAACACCGAAAGGGCAAGTTGCCTGGCAGGGAGTCGCATGGGTGTTTTCCTCTTATCTTGTTGTGTTGGAAAAATGCCATCATATCGGAGCCTTGCCGAGGTGTCTGCATTGCGCGACCGATGGCGGCTGTGACAATTCGCGGATTATGCGTGCCGCCTCGAACGCTATGATGTCGGGAATACACAACAGGGGGCGCATGCGAATGAAGTTCGACCGGACGATTGCCCTGAACATCATCTGGCTTGCCGGCCTGTTCGTCGCCTGGGGTTTCGTGGCGGGACAAGCTGGCAGCCCAGTGCCCTACAACTGGACGCGGCTGGCGCGCATCGCCCATGCGCTCGAGCTGTCTTTCCTGGTGTCGCTCGTCCTGCTGATGCTGGCGCCGGCGGCCAGCATTGCGGCGAGAAGGGGCAAGCCCTGGGCAGTGGCGTATCCGGTCGTGCTGCTCCTGGGCTGCGTCGCCACCCTTGGTTTCTCCCTGTACCAGCTGGCGCACATGCCCCCCAAGCCGGTCTTCGCCAGGTCCGACCCTCCCCATCGCTGCTCCCGCCGGGGCGAGTCTGTTCCGGCGCTGGACGCGGTGGGCAGCCCGGTCCGGCGCGGCGACCTGGTGATCCTCTGGTCTTCACCGGGCGCGGACGGCCCGGAGCGGGATACGGACAAGCAGGCGTTTCAACGCGGGGTGTGGAACGGCCGGATCGTCATGGTCACCGGCTTCGTGCGCGGAGGTGCCCTGCGGGTGCTGCCGACCGACACGGACATGGGAAGCGCCGAGCCGCATTTCTGCGTCTGGCCCGACAAGGTGGCGCGCATGCCCATGCCTTGAGGGCCTTGGGAAGACGGCTCAGTACGGCATGCCGCTCACGACCAGCGGCAGCTGCCACAGCGCGCCTGCGCCGGTGATGTACAGGGTCTTGCCGTCCTTGCCGCCGAAGGCCGCGTTGGTGACGTTGGCGTCCACCCGGATCGTCGCCAGCTGCTTGCCCTGCGGCGAAAACACGCGCACCCGTTGCGCCGCATGCTCGGTCACGTACAGGTTGCCGTGGCAATCGACCGTCATGCCGTCCGCACCTTCCAGTCCGCTCACCAGGGAGCGCCCGGCCTGCGGCACGCCTTCGACAATCGGATAGGCCACCAGCAAGCCGTCGCTGGCGTTCACGTACAAGACGTCCCCGGCAGGCGACAGCGCGATCCCGTTGGGATTCGGACGCGTGCCGTCCACCAGCGTCACCTCGCCGTTCGTGCCGACGCGGTAGACGCCCGTCACCGGCTGCCCGCCGGGCGCGGCCGCCTTCTGCCAGTCCGGATCGGTAAAGTAGATCGTCCCGTCGCCCGCGATCGCGATGTCGTTGGGCGAGTTGAACACATTCCCCTTGAAACCGGCGGCCAGCCGTACGGCTTGGCCATCCGGCGCATGGCGCACCAGCGCCTTGTCCTTGTGGCTGGCCAGCACCAGCCTGCCGTCGGCGTCCACCGCCAGGCCGTTGCTGCCGCTGTCCTCGATCGCGGTGCTTACGGTGCCGTCCTGGGCCAGCTTGCGCACGCGCGAGGGAAAGCCCTTGGCGAAGCTGAAGTCGGAGAAGTAGAGCGCATCCTTGACCCACACCGGCCCCTCGAACAGGCCGGGTTCGGCGCGCGAGGCCGTGACGGCGGCAACGCGTTCGGCCTGAAGCATGCCGGAAGGCGGTGCGCCGCAGGATGCGGCGAGGGCGTTCTTCGCCACCAGGGCGAGCGAAAGGAATAACACGTTCGTGGACACAGGCATCAACCCTCCAGGTCCCCGAGCGACTGCTGGATTCCGAGCTGCACGTCGCGCAGGAAGGCGCCGCCCTGTTCGGACAGGGCAATGCCCGGCACGGCCAGCTCCACCAGGCATACCAGCGCCTGGCGGAACCACTCCATGTCGGTGCCCATGAGGGGCAGGGCGTGGGCGTCGTTCAGGTAGTGGACCGCGCGCGTGAGCAGGTTCGGATCGCGTCCGGCGCGGGCGACACCGGGTGCGAAATCGACGACTTCCCGGAAGAAGCGGTCTGCCAGGGTCTCCAGGATGTCGTTCGAGACCTGGGGCTGGCCGGCGGCCAGCACCACCCGGGCCAGTTCCTGGCAGGCGTCCTGCAAGCTCTGTTCGTCGAGGCGCTCGGTCATGGTGGCCTTTACTGTGCGGCCCAGCCGCCGTCCATGTTCCAGGCCACGCCGCGCACCTGGTCGCCGGCCGGGCTGCAGAAGAACACGGCCAGCGCGCCCAGTTCCGCCGGGGTGACGAATTCGCCGGAAGGCTGCTTTTCGCTCAGCAGGGCCTTCTTGGCCGCGTCGTTCGAGAGGCCGTCGCGGGCGGCGCGGTCGTCCACCTGTTTCTGCACCAGCGGGGTCAGGACCCAGCCCGGGCAGATCGCGTTGCAGGTCACGCCGGTCGCGGCGAGTTCGAGCGCGGTCACCTTGGTGAAGCCCACCAGTCCATGCTTGGCCGCGACATAGGCCGACTTCCCGGCCGAACCTACCAGGCCGTGCACCGAAGCCAGGTTGATGATGCGCCCCCAGTTTTTCTGCTTCATGCCGGGGATGGCCAGGCGGCTGGTATGGAAGGCCGAGGTCAGGTTGATGGCGATGATCGCGTCCCACTTCTCGGCCGGGAACTCGTCCACGGTGGCCACGTGCTGGATGCCGGCATTGTTGACCAGGACGTCGACGCCGCCGAACTTGTCGGCAGCAAAACGCATCATCGCCTCGATTTCAAGCGGCTTGCTCATGTCGGCATTGTGGTAGGCGGTCTGCACGCCGAATTCGGTGCCCACGTCCGTGTAGAGCTTCTCGATCTGCTGGGCGTCGCCGAAGCCGTTGAACACGATGTTGGCGCCCTGTTCCGCCAGCGAACGGGCGATCCCCAGGCCAATGCCCGAGGTGGAACCGGTGACGAGTGCTGTTTTACCGCTGAGCATATTGGATTTCATTGCGTCCTCTTTCGTGGGTGAACGGGTTGCTTCCTCAGAATTGGTAGAATTCTAATGGCAATGCCAAGTAAAATGGCGTGTTGCGATGCAAAGTAATCAATATTGTCATGACTGAGCGGGGGCGAAGGTGCAAATCGGCGAAGCCAGATTGAATAGCGTGCAGTGCAGTTCGCCCGCCGGCCTGCACCGCATGGCCTACAAGGAGTGGGGCGACCCCGCGAATCCGAAGGTGCTGGTCTGCGTGCACGGCGTTACCCGGGTGGCCGACGACTTCGATGGTCTGGCGCGGGCACTGAGCGACGAATACCGCGTGGTCTGCCCGGACGTGGTCGGCCGCGGCCGCTCCGGCCGCCTGCGCGATCCGGAGTACTACACGGTGCCGCAGTATGTCGCCGACATGGTCACGCTGATTGCGCGCGTTACCGCCGACGACACGCTCGGGGTGCACTGGTTCGGCACCTCGATGGGCGGCCTGATCGGCATGATCCTGGCCTCGCTCGAAGACAGCCCGATCCGCAAGCTGGTCCTCAACGACATCGGTCCGGTGCTGGACCAGGGCGCGCTGGCCCGCATCGGCGAGTACATCGGCCAGGACATCCGCTTCCCCGACTTCGACACCGGCGCGGCCTACGTGAAAGCCGTGTCGATGTCCTTCGGCCCGCATACCGAGGAAGAATGGTTCAAGCTGGCGAGCGACGTGCTGCGCCAGGAGCCGGGCGGCCAGTGGGTGCGCCATTACGACCTCGGCCTGGCCCAGCCTTTCCGCGCCATCACGCCGGAACGCGCGGCCGGCGACGAAGCCCAGATGTGGGCGGCCTGGGATGCGATCCGCTGCCCGACCTTGCTCGTGCGCGGCGAGCAGTCCGACCTGCTGTCGCGCGAGACGGCCCTCGAGATGTGCACGCGCGGACCGAAGCCGCGCCTGGTCGAGATCCCGGGCGTGGGCCATGCGCCCACCTTCGTGCGTGCGGACCAGATCGCGATCGCACGCGAATTTTTAGTCGGCGGAGCATGAGGCTTCCGCCAAGTTTTATAAGAAAGCAGCTATGGAAATCAAACGACTCCACGTAGGCAAGCGCCTGTCCGAAACCGCCATCCACAACGGCACCGTCTACCTGGCCGGCCAGATCGCCGAAGACACCACCCAGGGCATCGAAGGCCAGATGCGCGAGGTGCTGGGCCACGTCGACCGCCTGCTGAACGAAGCCGGCAGCGACAAGTCCTGCGTGCTGATGTGCCAGATCTTCATTTCGAGCATGGAGCACTTTGCCGGCATGAACAGCGTCTGGGACGAGTGGGTGCCGCAGGGCCACACCCCGCCGCGCGCCACCGTCGAGGCCAAGCTGGCCAATCCCGCATGCCTGGTCGAGGTCTGCATCACCGCCGCACTGCGCTGAGTCGGAGGCATACAAGCTAGATGGTATCAAGCGTTCTACTCGGTGACGCCAGCACCCAGCTGGTCCAGGGACTCAGCGTGGAAGACTGCGCGCGGGTCCAGACGGCGCTCGACTACGCCAGCAGCATGTACGGCGAGCGCAGGGCCGGCACGGGCCAGGATGCGTTCGAATTCTCGCTCGGCGTGGCCGGCACGCTGGCGGTGCTGCGCACCGACGCCGAAACCCGCATCGCCGGCCTGCTGTTCGAGCTGGCGATGATGGATCCGGCGGTGGCGGGCTCGCTCGAGGAGCGCTTCGGCAAGGAAGTGTCCGACCTGGTGCAGGGCGTGTACCAGCTGGTCAAGCTGCGTGACCTCACGGCCGGCAAGGACCAGGTGGCGGAAGCGAAAAATGCGGGCAAGAACGCCGCCCAGCAGGCCGCCGCCCAGGTCGAGACCCTGCGCAAGATGCTGCTGGCAATGGCCTCGGACATGCGCGTGGTGCTGATGCGCCTGGCCGCCTGCGCCGCCAGCCTGCGCTATTTCTCGGAGCAGAAGCGCTTCGACGAGGTCACCCGCGCCTATGGTCGCGAGGTGCTCGAATTCTATGCGCCGCTGGCCAACCGGCTCGGCATCTGGCAGCTCAAGTGGGAGCTGGAAGACCTGTCCTTCCGCTTCATCGAGCCGGACGCCTACAAGCAGATCGCCAAGATGCTCGAAGAGAAGCGCATGCAGCGCGAAGGCTTCGTGCAGTCCTCGATCGACCGGCTGGAAAAGGAGCTGCGCGACGCCGGCATCAAGGCCGAGGTCTCGGGGCGGCCGAAGCACATCTACAGCATCTGGAAGAAGATGCGCGGCAAGGAGCTCGATTTCTCCTCGCTGTACGACGTGCGCGCCTTCCGCGTGATCGTCGAGGACGTCAAGGCCTGCTATACGGTGCTCGGCATCGTCCACAACATCTGGACCCCGATCCCGAAGGAATTCGACGACTACATCTCGCGCCCGAAGCCGAACGGCTACCAGTCGCTGCACACGGTCGTCACCGCCGAGGACGGGCGGCCGCTGGAAGTGCAGATCCGCACCCAGGAGATGCACAACTTCGCCGAGTACGGCGTGGCCGCGCACTGGCGCTACAAGGAAGAGGGCGGGTCGAACTTCAAGAGCCAGAAATACGACGAGAGGATCGCCTGGCTGCGCCAGCTGCTGGCCTGGAAGAGCGACGTGGCCGACGTGGTCGCCGGCCAGGAAGACCTGCAGAAGGAATGGGTCGAAAAGCTCAAGGCCGCCACCCTGGACGACCGCATCTTCGTCCTGACTCCGCAGGCGCGGGTGCTGGAACTGCCGCAGGGCGCGACCCCGATCGACTTTGCCTATCACCTGCACAGCGAGGTGGGCCACCGCTGCCGCGGCGCCAAGATCGATGGCGCGATGGTGCCGCTGAACACGCCTTTGCGCAACGGCCAGACCTGCGAGATCATCACCGCCAAGGGGCCGACCGGCACCCAGGGGCCGTCGCGCGACTGGCTCAGTCCGGGCTATACGGTCAGCAGCCGGACCCGGTCGAAGATCCGGGCCTGGTTCCACGCGCAGGAACAGGCCGAGACCCTGGCCCAGGGGCGCGCGCTGGTCGAAAAATCGCTCCAGCGCGAGGGCAAGACCGCCGTCAACCTGGAAGCGCTGGCGCAAAAGCTCGGCTTTGCCAAGGTCGACGAGCTGTTCATTCAGGTCGGCAAGGAGAAGTTCAGCCTGCGCCACGTGGAAGCGGCCCTGCACGACACGGTGGAAGCGCCGCCGCCCATCGACGAGGCGGTGGTCAACAAGAGCCGCGCCTCGAGCGTGGAGCAGGGCGCCAAGTCGGGCGTGCTGGTGGTCGGCACCGAGGGCCTGATGACCATGCTGGCCAAGTGCTGCAAGCCGGCGCCGCCGGACCCGATCTGCGGCTTCGTCACGCGCGGCAAGGGCGTCTCCATCCACCGCCTCAGCTGCAAGAACTTCGCCGAGATGCGCGCCAAGGCGCCGGAGCGGGTGATCCAGACCGAGTGGGGTTCGGCCGGGCTGGAGACCGTGTATCCAGTCGACCTGTTCATCCTGGCGATGGACCGGCAGGGACTGCTGCGCGATATCTCGGACGTGTTCATGCGCGAGAAGATCAACGTGATCGGCGTGAACACGCAGAGCAGCAAGGGGCAGGCGCGCATGGTCTTCACGGCGGAGATCGGGTCGACCGGGCAACTGAACAAGGCGCTGGCGGCAATCGCGGAAGTGAAGGGGGTGATGGAGGCGCGCCGCCAATGACGGGGTTCGCGCTGCCGGCGGTATCGATTCGATACAAAAAACGGGCATATCCACCAAAATTTGTATCATATTGACACCATGCGCCGAACCCTCAACCTCTACGCCAAGCCAAGCCTGTGGGGCCTCGCGTTCCTGCGCTACCTGCGCAGCTGGTGGTACATGGTGCACCTGGGCGCTGTCGCGCTGGTGATGGCGCTGTCGCCCTCGACCTACAACCGCGCCAACCGGCTGGCGGCCGCGCGCCACATCTACGCCAGCACCTGGCAGGTGCTGCCGGGGTTCTCGCTGGCCTCGGCCCTGATCAGCCTGGTCATCATCCGCATCGTGCTGGTCACGGCCAAGAGCTACGGGCTGTCGCATTTCGCACTCGAGATGGTGGTGCGGGTGCTGGTGCTGGAACTGATTCCCCTCTCCGCCGCGATGTTCGTGGCCCTGCGCGCCAGCATGGCCTTCGACGCGTCGGCCCTCGGGCTGGCGCGTGCCGGCCTGTCGCCGCAGGCCGCCAACGACGAAGCCCTGCGCCGCCTGCGGCGCGACATGGTGCCGCAGCTGCTGGCGAACTCGGTCGCGGTGACCAGCCTGGCCATGGTCACCAGCACCATCGTGCTGGTGCTGGCCTACTTGAACGTGTACGGCCTGCTGCCCTGGGGGATCACGGACTACACCCGCACCGTCGGCCGCGTGTTCTCGCCCACGGTGACGATCGGCTTCGTGCTCAAGACCGTGTTCTTCGGCCTGGCCGTGGCGCTGATCCCGACCGCCGCCATCCTCGAGCTGCAGCGCTATCCGCGCCGCGTGCATTCCACCGTGCAGCCGGGCGCGCTGCGCCTGCTGTTCGTGCTCCTGGTGATCGAGGCCGCCTCGCTGGCGCTGAAATATATTTAAAAGAATAGGAAGCCATGACCGAACCTTTGCCGGACGAACCGAAACATGTCGAACTCAAGGCGATGATCCTCCTGGCGGCGATCGGCATCCTGGTCGTCGCCTTCTTCGGCTACGTGATGCACGCGCGCGGCGTGTTCGAGCCGACCCAGCGCCTGGTCCTGGAAACCGACGACTCGTCCGGCGTCATCCCCGGCATGGACATGAGCTTCGCCGGCTTCCCGATCGGGCGCGTCAGCCAGGTCGAGCTCTCGCCCGAGGGCAAGGTGCGCATCCTGGTCGACGTGCAGAGCAAGGACGCCAAGTGGCTGCGCACCTCGAGCGTGTTCACGCTCGAGTCGAGCATCGTCGGCGAAACCCGGCTGCGCGCCTTCACCGGCGTGCTGAACGATCCGCCGCTGCCCCCCGGCGCCACCCGCCAGGTGCTGCGCGGCGACGCCACCGCCGAGATCCCGCGCATCGTCGCCACCGCCAGAGCGCTGCTGGAAAACCTGGAGACCATGACGGCGAACGACTCCGACATCAACGCCAGCCTGGCCAACATCAATGCCGTCACCGGTCGCCTGAACGGCCCCGGCGGGGTGCTGGGCGGCGTGATGGGCGGCGATGCCGAGGCGCGCAAGCTGGGCGAGGCGCTCGACCGCATCAACTCCCTGCTGGGCAAGACCGAACAGCGCGTCTACGGCAAGAACGGCGTGATGGACGACGCCCAGGTGGCGATCCGCCAGCTGCACGTGGTGCTGCAGGACGCCAGCACCACGCTCAAGAAGGTGGACGCGGTGCTGGTCGAGGCCCAGGCCGTCGGCGCCAATGCGCGCGTGGCCACCCAGGACCTGGGCGCACTGCGCGGCGAGGTCGACGCCAGCCTGCGCAAGGTGAACCGCCTGGTGGACGAGATCAACCGCAAGTGGCCCTTCGCCCGCAGCAACCAGGAGATCAAGCTGCCATGAAAATCGTCGCCTTCCTCGCCGTGGCCATGCTGGCGGCCTGCGCCAGCAAACCGCTGCCGCCCGACTGGCAGCTTGATGCCAAGGGGGCCCTCGACGGCTCCGTCGAGGATTACCTGAAAGGGCACACCGCTGCCGCAGCCGCGGAATTCCGCACTGCGCGTACGGCCACCACGAGCACCGGCCGCGCCGATCATGTGGCCCAGGTCGAACTGGTGCGCTGCGCCGCACAGGTAGCCAGCCTCGACTTCGACGACTGCCCGGGCTACGCCGCGCTGGCGCAGGAAGCCACGCCGGAACAGCGCGCTTACGCCGACTATCTCTACGGCCGCTGGGAGGGCTTGAACGTGGCGCTGCTGCCCGGACAGCACCAATCCGTCGTCGCCACCGGCCAGGTCGCCGCCGTGGCCGATCCGCTGGCGCGCCTGGTGGCCGCCGGTGCCGCCTTCAAGGCCGGGCGCATCAGCCCGGAAGGCATCGTGCAGGCCATCGACACGGCCTCCAACCAGGGCTGGCGCCGGCCGCTGCTGGCCTGGCTGGGCGTGCAGGTGAAGCGGGCCGAGGCGGCCGGCAACGCGCAGGAAGTGCAGCGCATCCGGCGCCGGATCGCGTTGGCCTCGGGGCAAGCTTGAGGCGCGGACCGCCGGTCAAGCGCATGTATCAGGAACTGGGCGGCACAAGCCTGCACCTCGAGCCTTGAGCGCTTGCCGAGGAGCGCACATGCAGCGTCCCGACGTTTTACTCATGGACATCTTGATCCGCCAACTGACGGCGCTTGGCGTCGGCCGTGGCGATGCGGTCATGACGCACGTCTCGCTGCGCGCCGTCGGGCCTCTCGCTGGCGGCCCGGCGGCCCTGCTCGAAGCGATCCTGGCCTGCGTCGGCGCGGAGGGCAACCTGATGGCCTACGTCTCCTGGAGCGACTCGCCGTACGAGGAGACACTCGGACAGGCTGCCATTCCGGACGCCGTGCGCGACAGCTGGCCGGCATTCGATCCCGACCACGCGCCTACCTATCCCGGGTTCGGCGCCTTCAACGAGTTCATCCGGATGCACCCGGGATGCCGGCGCAGCGCGCACCCGGATGCCTCGATGGCGGCGATCGGCGCCGATGCGCTCTGGCTGGTCGCTCCCCATCCCATGGACAGCGCCTATGTTCCGGGTTCGCCGATCGAGCGTCTGTTGCACAAGCGCGGCAAGATCCTGTCGATCGGCGCCGGTCCGGACGCCATTACCGCCTTGCACTATGCCGAAGCGGTGGCGCGGATTCCCGGCAAGCGCCGCGTCAGCTATTCGATGCCCGTGCTGGATGAGGAAGGCAAGCGCGTGTGGGTGACGGCCTCGGACTGGGACTCGAACGGCATTCTGGACGAGTACGCGCAAGCCGGCCAAGCCGATGCGGTCGAGCGGATCGCGCGCGACTATCTTGCGTTCGGACGGCATCGGGAAGGGCAGGTGGGCCGCGCAGCAGCCCGGCTGATCGATGCGAACGATATTGTCCGCTTCGGCCAGGCCTGGCTCGAGCGGCGCCATCCCCAGGCGGCTTCGGATGCGGCCCGTCTGGATGAACCGGAAGTGAGCCGCGGCCGGCCCCAATAAACTTTTCCCGGTCTGGCCTAAACGATAATTTCCGGTGCACAATTGAAGCGTATCCACTCAGCATACGCGCCATGACCGATCCTGCTCCCCAAGCCTTCGCCTGCGACGATGCCGGCGTCTACCGCACCCTGCTCGAATCGACCAAGGCCATCCCCTGGCGCATCGACTGGGCCACCATGCGCTTCACCTATATCGGTCCGCAGATCGAGGCGCTGCTCGGCTGGAGTCCGTCCAGCTGGCAGTCGGTCGACGACTGGGCTGCGCGCATGCACGAGGACGACCGCCAGAAGACCGTCGACTTCTGCGTCGCCCAGTCGAAGCAGGGCGTGGACCACGAGGCCGATTACCGCGCGCTGACCCGCGACGGCGACTACGTCTGGATCCGCGACGTGGTGCACGTGCTGCGCCGCCCCGACGGCAGCGTCGAGGCGCTGGTCGGCTTCATGTTCGACATCACGGCGCGCAAGCAGGCGGAAGACAAGATCCTGCAGCTGCAGCGCGAGCTCGAGGTGCTGTCCTACCGCGACAGCCTCACCGGCGTGGCCAACCGCCGCATGTTCGACACCCTGTACCCGGTCGAATGGGCCAAGGCGCATGCGACCGGGGAGCCCTTGTCGCTGCTGGTGGTCGACGTCGACTACTTCAAGCAGTACAACGATTACTACGGCCACATGCAGGGCGACGAATGCCTGCGCCAGGTGGCCGCGGCGCTCGACGCCGGAGCGTCACGCTCGCGCGACCTGTGCGCGCGGCTGGGGGGCGAGGAATTCGTGCTGTTGCTGCCGGCGACCGATGCGGAGGCGGCCCGCAATGTGGCAGAGCGCTGCCGCCGGCTGCTGGCGCAAAAGGAATTGCCGCACGCGCGTTCCGGCGTCGGTCGCCTGGTCACGGTCAGTATCGGCGCCGGCACCATCGTGCCGAGCAAGCAGGACCGGGCCGAGGTCTTCCTCGACCGCATCGACCGGCGCCTGTACCAGGCCAAGTCGGCCGGGCGCGATCAGGTCTGCGACAGCGAGGCCTGATCCGGCGACGCCTGTTCCAGCGCGGGCCGCAGCGCCCACGGTAGCATATTGTGGATGGTCGTCGCCGCCAGCGCCGCCTGCCCGGTCGCCACCGCGATCTGGTTCAGTCCGCGCGTGACGTCGCCCACCGCGAACAGCCCCGGGACCGAGGTGCGGCAATGGTCGTCCACCAGCAGCTTGCGGCACTCGACGGTTTCCGCCCCGAGCGAACTGGCCAGGTCGGAGCGCGCGTTCTCGCCCAGCATCGGGTAGAACACGTCGCAGTGATAGTCCTCGCCGTCCTTGGTATGCAGGATCGGCTTCATGTCCTCGCTCATGCTCACGCCGGCCAGCGGCGAATCGATGTAGCGCACGTTGGCGGCCGCCAGGCGCTGGCGGTCCTCGTCGTTGATGGTCGATACCGGGCCGCGCTCGAACAGCAGCACGTCGGCGCTGAAGGTGCGCATGAACAGGGCGTGGCCGACCGGGTTGACCTCGGAGGTGACCACGCCGATGCGCTTGTCGATCACGTCCCAGCCGTCGCACACCGGGCACAGGCGCACCGCGCCGCAGCGCACCGCCTCGTCCCAGCGCTCGACCGGCATGCCGGCGTCGACCACGCCGGTGGCCAGCAGCACGGTCAGCGCCCGGATCTGGCAGGGCTCGCCGCCATCCAGCGGCGCATAGTCGCCGACGAACACCCCGTCTTCCAGGCGCAGGTCGAGGATCTCGCCGGGCATCACGCTGCCGCCGTAGTTGGCCAGCTGGGCGCGCAGGTTCTCGAGCAGCGCCACGCCGTTGATACCTTCCGGAAATCCGGGGTAGTTGTGCGAGACCGGAATCCAGGACAGCCGGCTATTGCCCTTGTCGACCAAGGCGATGTGGCGGGGGAAGCGGCGCAGGTAGACGCCGGCGGTCAGGCCCGCCGGGCCGCCGCCGATGATGAGGGTGTCGAATACGGTGCGTGAACAGTCCATGCGCCGATTATGCTGACCGGGCAGCGTCCCGGATATCGGCGTGCGGGCAGGGCGCGGGTAAGAGAGTGCTTACAAGGTTTCAAAGCGACTTGCCGCCGGCCGCCTCCGGCTGCAGGGTGACGTGGTCGATGCCGTGCTTTTCGCGCAGCATCGCGCGTACCGCGGCCAGCACGGTGGGCCACTGCTCGAGGCTGGCGATCTCCAGGTGGCCGATCAGGGCGGGGTGGCCGGGCGACATGTCCCACACGTGCAGGTCGTGCACGTCGAGCACGCCGTCGATCGCCTTCAGGCTGGCGCCGACTTCGAGGTAATCGATCTCGTGCGGGACGCCCTCCATCAGGAAGTGGTAGGACTCGCGCAGGATGCCGCTGGTGGAACGCAGGATCAGCATCGCCACGAAGATCGACAGGATCGGGTCGACCCGCAGCCAGCCGGTGAAGTAGATGATGGCGCCGGAGGCGATCGCGGCGATCGAGCCGAGCAGGTCGCCCATCACGTTCACCAGCGCGGCGCGGGTGTTGATGCTCTGGTTGTCGCGCGACAGGATCCAGGCGACCAGCAGGTTGATGGAGGCGCCGATCGCGGCCACCACCAGCACCACGCCGCCCTGCACCGGTTCCGGGTGCAGCAGGCGCTGCACGGCTTCCCAGGCGATCCAGGCCACCAGCGCCAGCATGGCGAGGCTGTTCACGAAGGCTGCCAGCGCTTCGGCGCGCACGAAGCCGAAGGAGTGGCGCGAAGAGGGCGGGCGCTTGGCGATGGCCTGGGCCAGCAGCGCCAGGCCGAGGGCGGCGGCATCGGTCACCATGTGGCCGGCGTCGGAGATCAGGGCCAGCGAGTTCGAGATGAAGCCGGTAATGACCTCGATGACGGCGAACAGCAGGGTCAGGCCGAGCGTGACCCCGAGGGCCAGCTGGCTGCGGCCCTCGATGACGTGGGTATGGCTGGCATCGCCGTCGAGGTGGGCGTGCAGGTGGTCGGAAGAGGGCTCGGCTTGGTTGGCAGACATCGTCGGCGTGGTGATTTGAACAAGCTTCTAGTGTAAAGCAATGGCCGACCGGGGGCGCAGGCCGGCTCGCCAGGAAACTTTAATTCGGACAAGGCTTGCTTAACGCGTGTGCGCTCCCTATAATGGCGGCATCGGGCGGTTAGTTCAGCTGGTTAGAATACTTGGTCGACATCCAAGGGGTCGCAGATTCGAATTCTGCACCGCCCACCAGAATACCCAGCGAGGCTCAAAGAAGCGTAGCGAGCGGCAGCAGTTCCGGTTGAGAAGCGCAGCTGTACTTGAGTACAGCGAGCATCGCAAACCGGAAATGCAACGCGCAGTAGCTTGTTTGAGTCGCGCACATGTAAGAGCGAGAAAGGCACCGACGGTTATGACACCGCGAACTACGACTATGTTGTGGGGGAATCGCTAGACGCGGTACGGTGGTCTTTTGTCCAAAGAAGCTCGACAACACTGAAGAAAACGCGCCTAGTGCGCGTTTTTTTTCGTCCAAACTTTTTTGCTTTCAATATTTTCAACATTTAACGGCGCGCGCTGCGCCACATGGAGAACAGCAATGCTCAACGTTCGACTTCCGGATGGTTCCAGTCGTCAGTTTGACGGCCCGGTCACCGTTGCCCAGGTGGCCCAGAATATCGCCCCGAGCCTGGCCAAGGCCGCGCTCGCCGGCAAGGTCAACGGCAAGGTGGTCGACACCTCGTTCCTGATCGAAGACGACGCCGACCTGGCGATCGTCACCGACCGCGATCCGGACGGCCTGGAGGTCATCCGCCACTCGACCGCCCACCTGCTGGCGCACGCCGTCAAGGAATTGTTCCCGGAAGCGCAAGTCACCATCGGCCCGGTCATCGAGAACGGCTTCTACTACGACTTCTCGTACAAGCGTCCGTTCACCCCGGACGACCTGGCGGCGATCGAGAAGAAGATGGCGGAGCTGGCCAAGAAGGACCAGCCGGTCACCCGCAAGGTGCTGCCGCGCGACGAAGCGGTCAGCTACTTCAAGTCGATCGGCGAAGACTACAAGGCCGAGATCATCGCCTCGATCCCTGCGAACGAGGACGTGTCGCTGTACGAGCAGGGCGGTTTCACCGACCTGTGCCGCGGCCCGCACGTGCCATCGACCGGCAAGCTGAAGGTCTTCAAGCTGATGAAGCTGGCCGGCGCCTACTGGCGCGGCGACTCCAGGAACGAGATGCTGCAGCGCGTGTACGGCACCGCCTGGACCAAGAAGGAAGACCAGGAACAGTACCTGCACATGCTGGAAGAGGCCGAGAAGCGCGACCACCGCAAGCTGGGCAAGCAGCTGGACTTCTTCCACTTCCAGGACGAAGCCCCGGGCCTGATCTTCTGGCACCCGAAGGGCTGGACCATCTGGCAGCAGGTCGAGCAGTACATGCGCAAGACCTATCAAACAACCGGCTACAGCGAAGTCAAGGCGCCGCAGATCATCGACGTCACCCTGTGGCAGAAGACCGGCCACTGGGACAACTATCGTGAAAACATGTTCACGACCGAGTCGGAAAACCGCACCTACGCCCTGAAGCCGATGAACTGCCCGGGCCACGTGCAGATCTATAACGCCGGCCTGCGTTCCTACCGCGATCTGCCGCTGCGCTACGGCGAATTCGGCCAGTGCCACCGCAACGAGTCCTCGGGCGCGCTGCACGGCCTGATGCGCGTGCGCGGCTTCACCCAGGACGACGGCCACGTGTTCTGTACCGAAGAGCAGATCGCTCCCGAGGTGGTGGCCTTCCACGCCCAGGCGATGAAGGTCTACGAGGACTTCGGCTTCGAGAATATCGACGTCAAGATCGCCCTGCGTCCGGAAAACCGCATCGGTTCCGACGAGGTGTGGGACCAGGCCGAAGAGGCCCTGCGTTCGGCGCTGCGCGGCTGCGGCGTGGAATGGACCGAGCTGCCGGGCGAGGGCGCCTTCTACGGCCCGAAGATCGAGTACCACCTGAAGGACAGCCTGGGCCGTCCATGGCAGGTCGGCACCATGCAGGTCGACTTCTCGATGCCGGGCCGCCTGGGCGCCGAATATGTCGCGGAAGACAACACCCGCAAGGTGCCGGTCATGCTGCACCGTGCGATCGTCGGCTCGATGGAACGCTTCATCGGCATCCTGATCGAGAACTACGCCGGTGCGCTGCCGCTGTGGCTGGCTCCGGTGCAGGTCGCGGTCTTGAATATCTCGGATGCGCAAGCAGATTATGTGAAGCAGGTCGAAGCCAAGCTGCGCGCGGCGGGCATCCGCGTTCACGCTGATTTGCGGAACGAGAAGATTACTTATAAAATTCGCGAGCATTCTGTCCAAAAACTGCCGTACATTCTGGTTGTTGGCGATAAAGAACGTGAAGCAAATACGGTGGCCGTGCGTGCCCGCGGCAATGTCGATCTCGGCGTGATGCCGGTCGACGCGCTCGTGGAGCGCCTGGTTGGCGAAGTTGCCGCCAAGGCGAAATAATCCCGGCCTCAATCAATACTTTCAAAGGAAACGACATAGCTACTGACAAACAGCATCGCATCAACGGCGAGATCACCCATCCCGAAATGCGCCTGAACGGTGTGGACAACGAACCGCTGGGCATCGTGAGCCTGGCGGAAGCGTTCCGCATGGCCGAGGAAAAGAACGTCGACCTGGTCGAGATTGCGCCGAACGCGGTCCCGCCGGTCTGCCGCCTGATGGACTACGGCAAGTTCAAGTACTCCGAGCAGAAGAAGGCGCACGAAGCCAAGCTGAAGCAGAAGATCATCCAGGTCAAGGAAGTCAAGTTCCGTCCGGGTACCGATGAGGGCGACTACAGCATCAAGCTGCGCAACCTCATCAAGTTCCTGGAAGACGGCGACAAGACCAAGATCACGCTGCGCTTCCGCGGCCGTGAAATGGCGCACCAGGACATCGGCATGCGCATGCTCGAGCGCCTGCGCGGCGACCTGGAAGAATACGGCCAGGTCGAGCAATTCCCGAAGCTCGAAGGTCGCCAGATGATCATGGTGGTCGCGCCGAAGAAGAAGAAGTAATTCTTCGCGCCGTCAGATGAATGGGCCGGGTCCCGGTGTCAGCGTGAGCTGCGCCTGGCCCGGCCTGCGTTCGTTTGTGCGCTTCGTCGGACTCGGCGACAAAACCCTGGTGCCGCCCCAACAATTCCCTGCAAACCTGTGCTATCATCTGCGGTTCCTGTTTTTAACAAACAGGTTGTAGTCGACAGGAAGTGGCGTCGGCTGCAAGACAAGTGAAAGCAGGCATCCAAGAGCGGCGTTGCCGCCACCTGCAATCCTGTCGTATAGAGGCTGCCTGTAAAAGGGCAGAATACTATGCCAAAAATGAAAACCAAAAGCTCCGCGAAGAAGCGTTTTCGCGTGCGTCCGGGTGGTACCGTCAAGTCGGGTATGGCGTTCAAGCGTCACATCCTGACCAAGAAGACCACCAAAAACAAGCGTCAACTGCGCGGCACCCGTAACATCAATGCATCGGACGTGACGAGCGTCTACCGCATGATGCCTTCCGCTTAATCTCACTAATCATATACAAAGGGAGCTACCATGCCTCGAGTAAAACGTGGGGTTACTGCACGTGCCCGTCACAAGAAAGTCCTTGAACTTGCCAAAGGCTACCGCGGCCGTCGCAGCAAGGTATTCCGTATTGCCAAGCAAGCAGTCATGCGCGCTGGCCAGTACGCCTACCGCGACCGTCGTAACAAGAAGCGCGTCTTCCGCGCCCTGTGGATCACCCGTATCAACGCGGCATCGCGTTCGCACGGCATGACCTACAGCGCCTTCATGAACGGCCTGAAGAAGTCCGGGATTGAACTGGACCGTAAAGTCCTGGCCGACATGGCAGTGCACGACAAGCCGGCATTCGCCGCGATTGTCACCGCCGCCAAGGCCAAGCTGGCTGCCTAATCAGTCAGTTAGCTAGCAAGACCAGCTTTCCCGCCAACGGGAAAGCAAAAAGAGCGGGGCACACGGTCGAAATACCTGTGCCCCGTTTTTGATTGTGGTGGGGACTCGCAGAAGCTACTGCGCGTTGCACTGCCGGCCTGCGATGCTCGCTGTACTCCTCGTACAGCTGCGCTTCTCGGCCAGCATTGCTGCCGCTCGCTACGCTTCTGCGAGTCCCTGAAGCGCCGCCACCTAAACAGGAAAAGAACAAGCATGCAATCGCTGGAAGATCTCGTCTCCTCGGCCCAGGCTGATTTCACCGCCGCCGCGGACGCCGCCGCGCTCGAAAATGCAAAAGCCAAATACCTGGGCAAGACCGGCCAGGTCACCGACCTGATGAAGGGCCTGGGCAAGCTCGACCCTGAACAGCGCAAGGCGCAGGGCGCCCTGATCAATGCCGCCAAAGAAAAAATCGAACAGGCACTGACTGCCCGACGCGACGCCCTGGCCAACGCCCAGCTCGAAGCGCGCCTGAATCTCGAGGCCATCGACGTGACCCTGCCGGGCCGCGGCCGCGCCAAGGGCGGCATCCACCCGGTGATGCGTACCTGGGAACGTGTCGAGCAAATCTTCCGCTCGATCGGCTTCGACGTGGCCGACGGCCCCGAGATCGAAACCGACTGGACCAACTTCACCGCACTGAACAGCCCGGAAAACCATCCGGCCCGTTCGATGCAGGACACCTTCTACATCGAAGGCAATGACAGCACCGGCAAACCGCTGCTGCTGCGCACCCACACCAGCCCGATGCAGGTGCGCTATGCGCGCACCCACACCCCGCCGATCAAGGTGATCGCGCCGGGCCGCACCTACCGCGTCGACAGCGACGCCACCCACTCGCCGATGTTCCACCAGGTCGAAGGCCTGTGGATCGGCGAGGACATCAGCTTCGCCGACCTCAAGGGCGTGTACCTGAACTTCGTCAAGGCCTTCTTCGAGACCGAGGACCTGGAAGTACGCTTCCGTCCGTCCTACTTCCCGTTCACCGAACCGTCGGCCGAGATCGACATTGCCTTCGGCTCCGGTCCGCTCAAGGGCCGCTGGCTGGAAGTGTCGGGGGCGGGGCAGGTGCACCCGACTGTCGTACGTAATTTCGGCCTCGATCCGGAGCGGTTCATCGGTTTCGCCTTCGGCTCCGGCCTGGAGCGCCTGACCATGCTGCGTTACGGGATCAACGACCTGCGCCTGTTCTACGAAGGCGACCTGCGATTCTTGAAGCAATTTAATTAATACGGTCGCTGATTCAGTACGCCCAGTCAACAACGCGGTTACAAGGTAAAAAGAACATGCAATTCTCCGAAAACTGGCTCCGTTCCATGGTCGATCCGAAGATGACCTCGAGCGAACTGTCCCACCTCCTGACCATGTCCGGCCTCGAAGTCGAGGAAGTCGAAGCGGTCGCGCCGCCGTTCACCAACGTGGTGGTGGCCGAGGTGAAGGAAGTCGCCAAGCACCCGGACGCCGACCGCCTGAACGTCTGCCAGGTAGACGTCGGCAGCGGCACCCTGCTCAACATCGTGTGCGGCGCCCCGAACGTGCGCGCCGGCATGAAGGCGATCTGCGCCAAGGCCGGCGCCGTGCTGCCGCCGGGCGCCGACGGCAAGCCTTTCGCGATCAAGGTCGGTAAACTCCGTGGTGTCGAGTCGCAGGGCATGATGTGCTCGGCCAAGGAACTGAAGATCTCGGAAGAGAGCAGCGGCCTGATGGAACTGCCGGCGGACGCACCGGTCGGCGCCGACATTCGCGACTACCTCGGCCTGGACGACCTGAAGTTCACCATCAAGCTGACCCCGAACAAGGCCGACTGCCTGTCGGTGCTGGGCGTGGCGCGCGAAGTGGCGGCCCTGACCGGCACCCCGCTGCACGTGCCGACCACCAAGCAGGTCGCCGTCAACCTGGATGAAACGCTGCCAGTGAAGATCTCGGCGCCGGACCTGTGCGGCCGCTTCTCGGGCCGCGTCATCCGCGGCCTGAACGCGCGCGCCGCCACCCCGGACTGGATGAAGCAGCGCCTCGAGCGCAGCGGCCAGCGCTCGGTGTCGGCCCTGGTCGACATCTCGAACTACGTGATGCTGGAAGTCGGCCGTCCCTCGCACGTGTTCGACCTGTCCAAGATCCACGGCGGCCTGGACATCCGTTGGGGCAGGAAGGGCGAGCAACTCAAGCTCCTGAACGGCAATACCATCGAGGTCGACGAGTGGGTCGGCGTGATCGCCGACGACAAGGAAATCGAATCGCTGGCCGGCATCATGGGCGGCGACTCCACTGCCGTCACGCTGGATACCACCGACATCTACCTGGAAGCCGCGTTCTGGTGGCCGAACGCCATCCAGGGCCGCGCCCGCAAGTACAACTTCTCGACCGATGCGGCGCACCGCTTCGAGCGCGGCGTGGACTACGCGACCACGGTCGAACACATCGAACGCATCACCGCGCTGATCGTCGAGATCTGCGGCACCGCGGAGACGAAAGTGGGTCCGGTCGACGATCAGTCGGTCAACTTGCCACAGCCAAAGCCGGTTGCGATGCGCACCGCCCGCGCCGCCAAGGTGATCGGCGTGCCGCTGACCGATGACGTGGTTGCGGACATCTTCACCCGCCTGCAGCTGCCGTTCACCTTCGACGCCGGTGTCTTCCACGTCACCTCGCCGTCCTATCGCTTCGACATCGAGATCGAGGAAGACCTGATCGAGGAAGTCGCGCGCGTGTACGGTTTCGAGAACATCCCGACCCGCCCGCCGGTTGCGCCGACCGCGATGCTGATCGAGCCGGAAAACACCCGCTCGCTGTTCGCGATCCGCCACCAGCTGGCCGACCTGGGCTACCAGGAAACCGTCAACATGAGCTTCGTGGAAGCCCAGTGGGAACAGGACTTCGCCGCCAACGCCGACCCGATCCGCCTGCAGAACCCGATTGCCAGCCAGATGAGCGTGATGCGCTCGAACCTGGTGGGCAGCCTGCTGGCCAACGTGCGCTACAACGTCAACCGCAAGGCCGGCCGTGTGCGCGTGTTCGAAGTCGGTGCCGTGTTCAAGCGTAACGCGGCGGTAGCGGACGGTCCGCTGTCGGTGGCCGGTTTCGAGCAGCCCAAGCATGTCGCCGCCATGGCCTACGGCCCGGTCAATGACGAGCAGTGGGGCGAGAAGACCCGCCAGGTCGACTTCTTCGACGTCAAGGCCGACCTCGAGGCCCTGTTCGCACCAAGCGTGCTGCGCTTCGTGAAGGGCGAGCATCCGGCGCTGCATCCGGGCCGCAGCGCCTTCGTCGAACTGGATGGCAAGCAAATCGGCTTCATCGGCGAGCTGCACCCGCGCTGGCTGCAGAAATACGACCTGCCGCAGGCGCCGGTCGTGTTCGAAGTCGATGCCGAAGCGCTGCGCCAGCGCAGCGTGCCGGCCTATGCCGAGATTTCGAAGTTCCCGGGCGCCACGCGCGACCTGGCGCTGGTGGTGAAGCAGGGCGTCGCGGCCCAGGAAGTGCTCGATTGCTTCCATGCCGAGATCGCTGCGAATCCTGGCGGAAAGATCGTGCAAGCCGTTGTTTTGTTTGATGAATACCGCGGCAAGGGCCTGGAGACGGATGAAAAAAGCCTTGCTTTCCGCTTTGGCTTGCAAGATACTCAATCGACGCTGCAGGACGACGCGGTGGACGCCATCATGGCGGCCGTGGCCCGTGCGGCACAAGAAAAAGTCGGCGCAAAGCTGCGTGCATGATGTGTTTTACGGGCGCTCCAACAGAGCGCCCTGGTAAAGCATGTCATATCGTTCCAAAACATCGTTTCTTGAAGGTAGGGCTTCAAAATTAATAACAACGACGTTGATTCGGCCGTGTTCCAGGAAGCGCTGGCGGCCGATCTGCATCGCGCGACACAAGTGGCGCGGATGCGGAAGGAAGCAGAGAAGGACCTGCCGACCCTGACCAAGGCCGAGCTGGCCGAGCTGCTGTTCGAGCAGGTCGGCCTGAACAAGCGTGAAGCCAAGGACATGGTCGAGACCTTCTTCGACGAAATCCGTAACGCGCTCGAGCGCGGCGAGGCCGTCAAGCTGTCGGGCTTCGGCAACTTCCAGTTGCGTGACAAGCCGCAGCGGCCGGGCCGCAACCCGAAAACCGGGGAAGAGATCCCCATCACGGCGCGCCGCGTCGTGACTTTCCACGCGAGCCAGAAGCTCAAGGGAATGGTCGAGGAGACTAGTCCGCCGAGTAACTCTCTGGCCCGCGCCGCCTGAGTACAATACGTAGATGAGCGAACGACCGAACAAGCCTGAGCCCGTGGTGCTGCCGCCGATCCCGGCGAAGCGCTATTTCACGATTGGTGAAGTGAGTGATTTGTGCGGCGTCAAACCGCATGTGCTGCGCTACTGGGAACAGGAATTCACCCAGCTAAAGCCGGTCAAACGCCGAGGTAACCGTCGTTATTATCAGCACCACGAAGTGCTGCTGATCCGCCGCATCCGCGAACTGCTGTACGAACAGGGCTTCACGATCAGCGGCGCGCGCAATCGCCTCGACGGCCGCGGCCATGTGGTGGACGCTGCCGACGAAGTCGAGCTGCCGCCGCCGGCACCGGTCGTCGATGTCGAGATGCTCAGGGCCGAGCTGCTGGACATTCTCGCTCTCCTGAAGCACGGCAGTCACGCCGGCATCGCCTGAGCGCGTTCAGGCGCGCCGTACCGACGCCGCGCTGTCTTCTTGACGGAGACTCCCGATGCATTGCGCTCGTCAAAACTGTCCGATAAGCCATTGCGCGGACTTGTTGATGGGTGCCGCGCATAACTCAGCAAGTGTGTGCCTTGATGCCATGCGCCGTAGTGATAGAATGTCACTTGCGGTCATGCTTATATATGCATGCAAGCCGGGGCGTATGCACGGACCTGGCACTTTCCTGAAAAGGGAAAATTTAAGGGAAGACAATGATACGCGTTGCCATTTGTGACGATCACCAAATAGTTCGAGCAGGATTCAAACAGATTTTCTCGTCGTCGGGCGAGTTCGAAGTCGTCGCCGAAGGCGCCACCGGCCGCGAGGCCCTCGATATCGCACGCCGCGAAATCTGCGACGTCCTGTTGCTCGACATCGCCATGCCGGACCAGAGCGGCATCGATATCCTGCGCACCATCCGCCAGGGCCAGCCCAACCTGCCGGTGCTGATCTTGTCCGGTTATCCGGCGCAGCAGTACGCGCTCAACCTGTTCAAGATGGGTGCCAACGGCTATCTGAACAAGGAATGCGAAGCCGACGAGCTCAAAACAGCAGTGCGCACCGTGTACCAGGGCCGCCGTTATGTGAGCTCGACCGTGGGCGAGCTGCTGGCCCAGAGCTTCGACCGCGACCCGAACACGGCGCTCCACACCGAGCTGTCGGACCGCGAGTTCCAGGTCTTCCTGCGCCTGGCCAAGGGAGCCACCGTGTCGGACATCGGCAACGCCCTGTCGCTGTCGATCAAGACCGTCTCCACCTACCGCACCCGCATCATGGAAAAGATGGGCCTGCAGTCGAACAGCGACCTGACCTATTACGCCATGAAGAACAATCTGCTCGACTGAGCAGTTCCCGGACGCGCCGGCCCCCGGCGCGTTTCCCGTGCCGCCTCCGCTGTCCCTCCGGCTTGCCAGCCAACAACTGTTTCCAAGCGTTACAAAAATTTCGCCGCTGTGCAACATTTGTATTGCATACCGCCGCGTCCTCGCGCACACTGCTAAGTGCCTGCCACCCAGCATTTCTGTTTCCATTAACAATGGCTGGCATCCGCGTAACGTCTGGTTACCCCAAGGGCCTCACTGCACTGTCGAGCTAACGCGACTATAATCGGCCCGGACGGCATCAGTTGCGCGAAAGGAAGCCCATGTACTTTTCCACTGCCTTCGACGGCAAGCGGCTGCGTGGTCTGCCGCTCTCCAAGACCCTGTTGTGCGTGGCCTGTGTCGTCATCCTGGTCATCAACGCGGTCTTCCTGATCCGTAACCTGGATGACCTGCGCTCCGCGAACGCCCTGCAGGCCCAGACCGCGCGCGTCTCCGACGAACTCCAGTATCTGAACCTCCTGGTCACCGATGCCGAGAGCGGCTTGCGCGGCTATTTCCTGTCCGGCTCGGAAGTCAACCTCGGGCCTCTGCACGCGGCGCCCCAGCAGATCGACAGCCAGTTGCGCGCGCTGGGCGTGCTGCTGGCCGACAATCCTTCGCAAACGAAAAACCTGGCCCAGCTGCGCAGCCTGGTGCAGCGCAAGCTCGGCCTGATGCACGAGTCGCTCGAGGTCTACCGCCGGGGCGGGCTGGTCGACATCGTCGCGATCTCGGCGGCCGCCGACGAGCGCGGCCAGATGGACGAAATCCGCCTGCAGGTCGTGATCATGACGCGCGAGCAGAACGAACTGCTGGCCAGCCGCACTGCCGCGTTCTATGAACAGTCGCGCCGCACGGTGCTGCTGGGGGTCGGCATCAATGCCGCCGCCATCCTCGTGATCCTGTTATTCCACAGCCTGGTGCAGCGCAGCTTCGGCCTGCGCCTGGAAGCCGAGCGCGCGCTGCAGCAGACCAACGACAGCCTGGAAGCGGTGGTTGCCGAGCGCACCGAGCAGTTGTCGGTGCTGTCGCGCCACCTGATCCGGGTGCAGGAAGAAGAAAAGTCGCGCCTGGCGCGCGAGCTGCACGACGAGATGGGCGCCAACCTGACCGCGATCGGGATGGACATGACCTCGGTCAGCGAACAGCTCAAGGGCACGCACCCGGAACTGGTGTCGATGCTGGGCCGGGCCCGCAAGACCCTGATCGACACCGTGCAGCTCAAGCGCCGCATCATCGAGAACCTGCGTCCCAGCCTGCTCGACAACATGGGCCTGTCGGCCGCGCTGCAGAGTTATTGCGCCGATTATGCGCGGGTGACCGCGCTCGACTGCGATGCCCTGATCGATGCCGAGGCGGACCGTGCCGGCTCGATGCAGGCGATCGCGCTGTTCCGCATCACCCAGGAAGCCCTGAACAACATCGCCAAATACGCCAAGGCGCGCACCGTGATCGTCAACCTGACGCGCGAGCCAAGCGGCTGGGAGCTGGAAATCACGGACGACGGCATCGGTATCCCGGCGGACGCGATGGCCAAGTCCAAGTCGCACGGCCTGCTGGGCATGCGCGAGCGTGCGCTGCTGCTGGGCGGCAGCCTGCAGGTGGCGCGCGGGGTGAACAATGTCGGCACCTGCGTGCGCGCCTGGATTCCGGCGGCCGCGCCGGGCGGGGATGGCAGCGCCAATGCCGCTCCGGTGTTCGCCGGCGCAGAAACGACAACGCCGTCCCTGTCGATCGGGACGGCGGTCGAAGCCAGGAGCGGCAAGGCGCCCGATGGGGCGCCGGTCAATTCTTAACGGGCCACGTCGCTCAGCAGGCGGTCGTATTCCGACTTGGCGACCTTGTAGCATTCGCCTGCGTACTCTTCCAGGCCGGCGCGGTCCAGCACGGTGATGTTGCCGCGGCGGTACTGGATCAGGCCTTCGTCCTGCAGCTTGCCGGCAGCAGCGGTGATGCTTTCGCGGCGCACGCCCAGCATGATCGAGATGAGTTCCTGGGTCACTTTCAGCTCGTTGCTGGCCGAACGGTCCAGGCGGTCGAGCAGCCAGCGGCACAGTTTCTGTTCGATCGAGCTGTGGCGGCCACCGACGGCGTTCTGGGCCATCTGGGCGAACAGCGCGTTGGTGTAGCGCATCAGGAGCTGGGGCAGGGCGCCGCCTTTGGCGAAGGCGTCACGCAGGAACTGGGTCTTGAGGCGGTAGCCGTAGCCGGCGCTCTGGACCACGGCGCTGCAGGTGGCGCGTTCGCCCATGAACAGCGACACGCCGACCGCGCCTTCGTGACCGACCACCGCGATCTCGGTGGTGGCGCCGTCTTCCATCACGTACAGCAGCGACACGATTGCCGTCGTCGGAAAATACACGTATTCCAATTTGCTGCCATACTCGAACAACTCCTTGCCGAATGGCAGAGGAACGAGTTCCAGGTGCTCGAACAGGGTTTCCAGGTCTTGGCGGGGCAGGGCGCCGAGCAGTTCGTTCTGCTGGGTGCCGCTGTAGCTGACAACGGGGCGGGACGCGGCTTTCACAGTCTCACTCGTGGCTGGGATCTTGTGTTGCGCTTTTTGCGTACCACCAAGCTGAGCGTTGTTCATTTTCTGTCCTCTTATCTCTAACGTGTGTCGGTTTGCGATTGCTTGAGGTCTTGTTTTCGTTTCCTCATCGCGATGTGTGAACAATAAAGCTATAGTCTGTTGGCGAACATAAGACTGGCAGTCGCCCCTGTGTAGGCTTGCCGCATCCGGTCTTGTAAGTCCAGTCCTACTGGAGAGATTGTCGCTCTGTCATCTCTTTTTCTTTTGCTGAGGAAACGCTTTTGCGCCCGTTTCGCGCATAATGTGGCTTTCCTTTTGCCCCGCCCGACAATGCCCTTGCCACTGCTGCTGGTCGAAGACGATGCCGTGCTGGCCGACGGGCTGCTGCGGACCCTGCAGGCCCAGGACATGCAGGTCGAACTGCTGCATGACGGACTGGCCGCCGATGCCCGGCTGCAGAACCCGCAGTCGGCGGCGCAGCTGGCCGTCATCGTGCTGGACATCGGCCTGCCGGGCATCGACGGCTTCGAAGTGCTGCGCCGCCTGCGCGCACGCGGCGCCAGGACCCCGGTGCTGCTCCTGACCGCCCGCGACGCCGTCGAGGACCGGGTGCGCGGGCTGGAGGCGGGCGCCGACGATTACCTGGTCAAGCCATTTGCCACTCCCGAACTGGTGGCGCGCATCCGCGCGCTGGCGCGGCGCTTCGCCCCACCCCCGAGCCAGCTGGGGCTCGCGCGGCTCAGCCTCGACGGCGCCACCCGCCGCGCGCGCGTCGGCGAACGCGCCCTCGAGCTGTCGGTGCGCGAATGGGGCGTGCTCGAATACCTCCTGCAACATGCCGGCCGGGTGGTGTCGAAGCAGCAGATCATCGACGCCATCGCGCCCTGGGGCGACGACCTGACCCTGAACGCGGTCGAGGTCTACGTCTCGCGCCTGCGCCTGAAGCTCGACGGCGCCGGCGTGGCCATCCGCACCATCCGCGGCTTCGGCTACCTGCTCGAAGCCGGGAACTAGGGCCTTCGCGAGCGGCCCATGAGCAGCATCCGCCTGCGCCTGCTGAAGTGGCTGGTCGCACCCATCCTCGTGTTCAACCTGCTGGCCGCGAGCCTGACTTACCTGCTGGCCTGGACCCCGGCCCAGCGCGCCTTCGACCAGGGCCTGCTGGACGCCGCCACCGGACTGGCCACGCGCCTGCGTCCGGGCGGCGCGTCGGTCGACCTGCCCGCGAACCTGCCTGACGCGGCGCGCGTGCTGGGCGCCGGTTCGCCCGACGCCAGCTGGTTCGTGGTGCGCGATGCGCGAGGCCGGGTACTGGCCGGCGACCCCGCTTTTCCGCGCCGCAGCGGCAGCGCGCCGGTGCGCGACGATCGCATGCACGGGCAGCCGGTGCGGGTGGCCAGCCTGCTGGTGCCCGGCAGCGGCGGCCCGGTCGAGGTGGGGGTGGCGCGCACGCTGAGCCAGCGCCAGCAGGTCCGCTCGGCCATCGTGCGCGCGCTGGTGCTGCTCGAAGTCGTGTTCAGCCTGGCCCTGGTCGGCCTGGTGTGGTTCTCGGTCGGTAACGGCCTGGCGCCGCTGGCGCGCCTGCGCGCCCGCCTCGATGCGCGCGGCAGCCACGACCTGGCGCCGCTCGAGGATGGCGGCATGCCGCGCGAGCTGCTGCCGGTGGTGAACGCCTTCAATGCGCTGCTGGAACGCATCGCCGCCGGCGCCAGGGCCCAGGACGACTTCCGCGCGAACGTCGCGCACCAGCTGCGCACCCCGCTGGCCGGGCTGCGCCTGCAGCTGGAATGGCTGGCCGGCCGCCATCGCGACGATCCCGAGACCCTGCGCACGGTCGAACTGCTGTTGCAGGCCAACGAACGCATGATCCGCCAGGCCAACCAGCTGCTTTCGCTCGAACGCGCCGGGCCGGAGCGCTTCGCGCAGGCGCGCTTCACCCGGCTCGACCTCTCGGGCATCGTCGGCGAGTCGGTCCAGTCGTTTGTCGAGCGCGCGCTGCGCAAGGACATCGACCTGGGCTTCGAGCTGGCGCCGGCGTGGCTGGAAGGGGAGCGCCACATGCTGCGCGACCTGGTCGACAACCTGGTGGACAATGCGCTGCGCTACACGCCGGCGCAGGGCAGGGTCACGGTCTACTGCCGCCCGACGCCGGATGGGGTCCTGTTCGCGGTCGAGGATTCGGGCCCGGGGATCGCGCCGGAGAAGCGGGCCCAGGTATTCCAGCGCTTCGTGCGCCTTGACCAGCACAGCCAGGGCTCGGGCCTGGGCCTGGCGATCGTGCGCGAGATCGCCGCCGCGCACGGCGCCCGCGTGGAACTCGGCGAGGGAGCGGGGGGAAGCGGCTTGCGGGTCGCAGTCCGCTTCCCCCTGGAACGGTCGCTACCCGTTCAGTCGGCGCCCGAGGTATAGCTGTAGCTACGCTTGCGCCGCGAGTTGATGTTCGGGCGGATCTTCTGCGGCGCGATCGCCACGCTGGCGCCGGCGCTGCGCTGCACCGCGCCGATCACGACCGTGGTCGCCTGCGGCTTGCCGTCGACCGTGACCGGCACGCCGGTCGCCAGCACCGGGGAGGGCGGCAGGCCGCCGCCCACGAAGGGCGAGGAGCGCTGGCCGCCGCAGGTGGCGTTCACGCCGATCGCGCCGGAGCCGTTGAGCAGGTTGACCCAGTAGCCGCGCGCTTCGCCGAGGGTGGTGGAGCAGGTCCCGGCCAGCGGCGGGATCGGACGGTTGGTGCTGAAGGTCACCATGCCGCCGGCGATCAGCGCCGAAGTCACGACCTGCTCGCCCTGGCCGTTCTCGTTCAGGTCCATGAACCAGCCTTTCAGGCTGCTGCCGGGCAGGATCGCCGTGTTCGAACAGGTATTGCGCGCATTCGCGCTGTAGTCTTCCAGGGCGTCCAGGTTGGCCGGATCGACGTTCGCGCCGTCCGTCAGGCTGTCCTTGTACACGTAGAAGCGGTTGGTGACCCCATTGAACGGGTACTGGCTGGCCAGCGGGTGCTCGCGGTCGCCGCTGCCGATCGCCACGTAGACGTGGTCCTGGGCCGCCAGCAGGGCCGGCGCGAACAGGAACTTGCGTCCGTCGCCGCTGGTCCCGGCTACCTTGCGGCTGGTCCAGGCGCTGCTCGATCGTGCGCTGCGGCTGGCGTCGACGAAGTCCACCCGGTACAGGTTGCCGCCGGTGTCGGCCGCGTACGCATAGTCGGGCATGGCGTCATTGTCGACGTCCACCATCGCGATGTCGGCCGCCACCGGGCGCGCGGTCGGGAAGCTGCGCAGGAGCGCGCCGTTGTTGGCGTCGAGGACGTAGATCACGCCGCCCTTGGCACTGGCGCAGCTGGGCGCCTTGCTGTCGGCGTCCTCGCAGCTGTCGTAGCCCCCGCCCACGACGATGACCGGGCTGGCGCCCTGTTCATAGCCCTTGAGGAAGGCCACGCTCGGCGTCGACCAGGTCTGGCCGATGCCCGACATGCCGGTGGTGCAGCCGGTGTCGTTGTCCAGGTTCGGGCAGCCCGCCTTCCATTTGAACTTCGGCGTCAGGGGCTTGCTGACGTCGAGGGCATAGATCATGCGGCCGCCGCGGCGCATGGTCGGGAAGATCCAGACTTTCGAGCTGTCGGCGTTCTGGTAGACGCCAGTCGAGCCGTCGAAGAAATAATCCTTCCGGGTCGGGGCGATGTCCTGGTCCGGCATGCCGGGATAGGCGACCAGCGGCGTGTTGCTCATCAGGCGCGACAGGCGCGGGAAGAACTCGGGCGCCACGAAGGCCCAGTGCTCGACGCCGGTATCCGCGTCCATGGCGCGCAGGGTGCCGTCGTTGGCGCCGTAGAACACGGTCACGCCGAACTTCTTGCTGTCGACCTCCTTGCCGCCGTAGTTGATGGGCAGGGGACGGGAATGGATCACGTCGCCGTGGATCGAGGGACGGGTGCTGCTCGCGCCGACCGTGCCCTTCTCGCCGGTGACGTCCTCGCCGCGGATGAACCTGACCAGGTCGGCCGCCATGCCGCTGTTGGCGCTGGTGAGGTCCGTCAGGCCCGAGGCGGTATGGGTGAGCACCTTGCGGTTGACCGCCTGGGTGCCGGCGCCGTTCCCCTCGCGCAGGACTTGCGCGGCCGCGCCTTTTTCCACGAAGGGCCCGTCGGGCAGGTCGGAGAAGGGATCGAAACCCTTGGTGTCGCAGGTGCCGAGCGGCGCCGGGTCGATGCCCAGGCCCTCCCAGTAATTCTTGCTGTCCTTGGTCCAGTAGCTGGCCGCGCAGGGCGTCACGAAGCCGGTGACGGTGTTCACCGCGACCTTGCCGTTGACGTCGCCCAGGTCGATGTTGCCGTTGTTGTCGATCAGTTGGTAGCGCTTGAGGTTGCCGAACCAGCGCGGCTTGGCCTTCTTGTCGGGACGGAACATGCCGATGAAGACCTGGTTTTCGTTCTGCGACCGGTTGGTGGCGTTCACCGGCAGGCTGGTCGAGGCGAAGGTGCTGTTGACCGCCTGGATCTCGATCAGGATGTTCTTCAGCGCCTCGACGATCGAATCCTCGTTCTTGGCCAGGAAATACTTGCCGCCGCCGGCGCGCGCCATGCTCAGCAGGAGCGAGGTGTGCTCGGCGTTCGGCTGGGCGTTATGGACGTCGATCGTGTATGTCGTCACGTTCGGGCGGATGCTGCCGCTCGGCATGGCAATGCCGCGGTCGTGCAGCAAGCGCGCCCATTCGTCGGCATTGCGCGGGCCGGTGTCGGTGCTGAAGGTGCCGGTCGGGCTATTCGTGATCTCGATGTCGGTGGCCACCACGCTGTAGCGGCTGTTGCCGGTGGTGCAGACGCCGACTTCGCTGGGCACCGCATTGCCGATCTTGCAGCCTTCGGTGTAGCCGTCGCAGACGGTGCTGAAGGAGGGCAGGGCCGAGGCGGCCGCGGTGGCGCTGCCGTAGCAGGCGGCGGTGGTGCCCACCGTGGTCGAGGTGGTCGTGCTCTTGCTGCTGAAGTTCGGCAGGCCGAGCTGCTTGACGGGCTGGCCGTTGAGCGTGTTCAGCAGGGCGGTGTTGGCGGCGCTGTCCTTGGACGGGCCACTGGCATTGGGATTGCCGATGAAGATGACGAAGCTCTTGCCGCACAGGTTGTCGAGCGTGAGCGGCGACTTGAAACGCGAAAAGGCCGTGGTGTAGCCGTTTTTGTCGGCCTTGCTCGCCAGCGTGGCGCCAGGCGAGTACGAATTGGCGCCGGCAAAGTAGTTGTACACGTCGTACATCAGGTTGCCGTAGGGCGTGTTCGAGTTGCGCTTTTCGTCCGGGCTGTTGATGTTGTTGTAGATCGTGGTCAGCTGGGTGCTGATCGCCTCCCGGTTGGTTTGGTCCATCGGCTGGACCGCGTAGCGGATGAAGCCGCCGTCGTCGTTGGCGTTGCCGCCGGTGACGTACTCCATCAGGCCCAGGCTCACCGAGCCGTCGAGCTCGGCCACGACGCGCTGGATCGCCCTGACTTCGGACTGGCCCTGGGTGAGCCCGCCCGGCCATTTCTGGTTCTGGCGCGCCCAGTTCGAGGTGTTGTCGAGCACGATGAGGATGCGCGGATTGAGCTTGTCGCCCGCCGAGGCGCCGGTGAAGATGTCGATGTCGTCGGCGCCAGCCGGCAGCGGCAGCAGGGCCAGCGAGCTGGACAAGCCCAGGGTCAGGCGCAGGGCGGCCGGACGGGAAAAGAGGCGCATGGTGCGGAACATGGTGAATCCTTCTCGGCTTCAGGTACTGGGGCAATTGTTGGTAACGTCGTCGCGCGCCACGCGCACGGCCACGCCCTGGGTGACCGTGACCTGGGCCTCGGTCTCGACGTCGGTGGCCTCGGCGCTGATTTCCCAGATGCTGTCGGCGCAGGCCGAGTTGCCGTCGACGGCGCCGGCCACGCCGAAACTCTGCGAACTGCCCATGCTGCACACCTGGTCTTCGGCCTTGGCGAGGTCGAGCGCGGTGTTCTTGATCACCGGCGCCTTCACGCATTTCGGGCTCGGCGCGATTCTGACCCGCACGTCGTCCTTGCCGTCGCCATTGGTGTCGACGCAGCGCTGGTTGTCCTCGCCACAGGGGTTGGCCAGCACGTGCTCCGGCGTGACGGTGAAACGGGTGTTGCTGATCACTTCCTCGATGGTTTCGCGGGCCGCTGCTGCGGCTTCGTCGCGCTGCTGCATGTTGCTGACGATTTGCAGGTTCGACTTGCCGACGTTGAAGGTGGTCAGCGCGACCAGGGTCAGCAGCACGAGCAGGACCAGGGCGGTGATCAGGGTGACGCCGCGCTGGCGGCGGGCAATCGTTGTCATGGCAGCCTCCTTCCGGCCGGGTTGGGCAGCGCCACCTGGGTCTGGAAGACGTGGCGCTTGTAGGCATCGTTCGCGGCGTCGATGGTGTGGGGTTCGCCGTCGGCATCCAGGCCGAGCGTGTAGCTCTTGCGGTCGACGTAGCCGGGGCTGGCCCGGGTGTTGCGCGCCAGGACGTGGATGCGCACGGCGACCGCGGCGCGCCAGTTGGCCACCGCGCAGGCGGCGCTGGCGCAGCCGTCATAGGTGGACGGATTGGCCGTGGTGACGTCCGCCACGCCATCCTTGGCCAGGTCCAGGCCGTATTCGACCTGCAGGTTCTCGATGCCTTCGGCGAGCGGCACCACGGTGTTCCAGGTCGGGGCCTGGCCGGTGCTGCCCAGCTCGAGGCGCTTGAGGGTCGGGATGCCGTCGCCGGCGCGGTTGTTGTTGGCCACGTAGTAGATATGGGTCAGGTAGCGCCGCTTGGCGGCCAGGGTGCCGCTGCCCGCCACCGGGCTGCAGTCGCGCTGGTGGCGGTTCAGGTTGACCTCCGACAGGCTGAGCGCATAGAAGTCGGCCACGTTGGGCGAATCGAGTTCTGTGGCGTTGTTGCACAGCGAAGCCTGGAAGAACGGCCCGCCATTTGCCAACGGGGCGCAGCTGCCGACGCCGGCGACGCAGGTGGCGGTGCGGCGCACCACCAGCACGTCGGTGCCGTGGCGCACGTCGCCCAGGCAGGCCGGCAGGGCGGCGCCCGCATCCAGGCCCTGGACCGGCAGCACCAGGCCGGCCTTCAGTTCGTCCAGGTTGGCGGCGCACAGGGCCGGCAGGGCGGCCGGGTTGGCCAGCACGCTGGGGTCGAACTCGGCGTAGTAGCCGGCGTTGCGCAGGTCGACGCCGAGCACGTCGATCGCGTAGCGCCCGTTCTCGACCTGCAGGTGGGCCTGCTCGATTTCCTGCTGGGTGCGCATGTTCTTGACGAACATCGTGGACAGGCCGGCCAGGATCGCCAGGCCGAGCGCCGAGGCGATCATCAGCTCGGCCAGCGAAAAGCCGCGCGCGCGGCGTAAGGAAGGAATGGGTCGCATGCTGTTCTCCTGTGCCGGATTCACGTGCAGCCCGGCAGGCCGATGGCGACCCGCGCCGACACCGTGCGGCGGTGGGTGTCCGCGCCGTACTGGTCCTTCCCGCACGCCTGGGCCGGGGCCTTGGTGGCGTGCATGCCCTGCCAGGCCACGGTGACGAGGTAGACGGCCGGGGTGCAGACACCCGCGGCATCGTTTTCGGCGCGCACCAGCTCGACGCAGCCGCGCGCGCCCTGCATGGCGCCGGCGTTGTTGCCGCCGCGCTGCTCGGCCGCGCCCTTCAGGGCCAGGTTCCACTCGCACAGGTCGCGGTCCTTGCCCGCCGCCGCGGCGGCGCAGTCGCTGCCCAGCGTGCTGCCGGTGCCGAGCGGCGCCTCGGTGACGTAGGCGCCGGCCTGGGCGCCGTTGGCGGACAGGCGCGCCTGCATGTCCTGCAGCAGCACCGCGGCCTGGGCGCGCTGGTAGGACTCGATGGTGCCGACGTGGGCCTTGGCCTGGAAGGCCGCCAGGCCGAGCAGGCCAAAGGCGAGCACGACCATCGTGATCAGGACTTCGACCAGGCCGACGCCGCGTGCGCGCAGGCGGGAGGGGAGGGAAGGCAAGCGTGTCATGGCATCAGCAGGCGGATTGGGTTTGGTTCGGACGCCCGGACAGGTCGACCTTGACGCAGCGCAGGTCGCCCCCGCTCTTGCCGGCGATCTCGAAGGTGGGCAGGATCGTGCCCTTGACGCGTCCATTGGCCAGGTAGGTGACGCGCTCGGGGCCCGTGATGCTGGCCACGGCGGCCCCGGGGTGGCTGTGCAGCAGGCGGCCGGCGTCGCTTGGGGCGGCGATGCTCCAGCCGGCCAGCCAGCCGGCGGCGCCCGGGGCCAGGGTGACCTCGGCATTGCGCTTGATGGCTTCGCTGCGCGCCAGCATCAAGGCGGTGTGCAGGTCGGTGCCGGTGCTGCGCGCGCGCATGGCGGCCACCCAGTTGCCGTAGGCGGGCGCGGCGATCGCGCCCAGGATCGCCATGACGGCCAGCGCCGTCAGCAGCTCGGGCAGGGTGAAGCCGCGCTGGCGCGCCTGACTTACCATTTGGCGCTGGGCGTGCGCACGCCCGCCTGGTTAATGCTCAGCTCGCCATCCGCGAGCTGAGTCGAGCCGGGCCACGGGGTGGCGGTAATCGTATAGCCCTGCGGCGGGCCTTCCACCAGGGTGATCTTGACCTCGTACTTGGCGGTCACCGGGCCGGGTGGCGTCACGCCCAGATCAGTGTGGGAGGCGGCGTAGCTGCGGCTGTCGGCCATGTACTGGGCCTGGGCCTGGCTCAGTTCCATCAGGTAAGACTGGGCCGCGGCGCGGGTGCTGCGGACCACGTACTGGTTGTACGAGGGCAGGGCGATGGCCGCCAGGATGCCGATGATGGCAACCGCGACCATGAGTTCGACCAGGGTGAAACCGCGCGGGCGCCGGAAGACTCGGGAAATCATTGTTTCCTCACGGAACGATAAATGTTGCCCAGTATAAACACTGAAGCTGTCAAATTGCTGAAGCAAAGCTGACAAAATGCTGACAATGACCTGGGCTTGGAAGCGGCTCGGTGCGCGCCGTCCACACAAGGCGCTCGGTACCCGGTAAAATCGCCGGTTTTGCATCAATCCACTGGCCGAGACCATGTCCACCGATACCGCAGCACCCGGCAACGAGAACGCCGACGAGATGTCCCTTGATCCTGGCGCCGCTCAGGCAGGCAAGCCCGCCGCCCTGATCGCGCGCGAAGTGGCGCGCCGCCGCACCTTCGGCATCATTTCCCACCCTGACGCGGGTAAAACCACGCTGACCGAGAAGCTGTTGCTGTTCTCGGGCGCGATCCAGATGGCCGGCACGGTCAAGGGCCGCAAGAGCGGCCGCCATGCGACCTCGGACTGGATGGACATCGAAAAGCAGCGCGGCATCTCGGTCGCGTCCTCGGTGATGCAGTTCGAATTCCGCGAGCACGTGATCAACCTGCTCGACACCCCGGGCCACCAGGACTTCTCGGAAGACACCTACCGGGTGCTGACCGCGGTCGACTCCGCGCTGATGGTGATCGACGCCGCCAAGGGCGTGGAAGAGCAGACCATCAAGCTGCTCGACGTCTGCCGCATGCGCGACACCCCGATCGTCACCTTCATGAACAAGCTCGACCGCGAAACCCGCGACCCGCTCGAGCTGCTCGACGAAGTGGAATCGGTGCTGAAGATCGAATGCGCGCCGGTGACCTGGCCGATCGGCATGGGCAAGAACTTCCGCGGCGTGTACCACCTGCTGCGCGACGAGATCATGCTGTTCAAGGCCGGCGAGGAAAAGGCCGACGGCGCCTTCGAGATCGTCAAGGGCATCGACAACCCGAAGCTGGCCGAGATGTTCCCGCTCGAGATCGAACAGCTCAAGATGGAAGTGGAGCTGGTGCACGGCGCCTCGCACGTGTTCGACCTGGAGCGCTTCCTGTCGGGCGTGCAGACCCCGGTGTTCTTCGGCTCGGCGATCAACAACTTCGGCGTGCGCGAGATCCTGTCGGCGCTGGTCGACTGGGCGCCGGCGCCGCGCGAGCGTGACGCCACCGTGCGCGCGGTCGAGCCGACCGAGCCGAAGTTCTCGGGCTTCGTCTTCAAGATCCAGGCCAACATGGACCCGGCCCACCGCGACCGCATCGCTTTCCTGCGCGTGTGCTCGGGCCGTTTCGAAAAGGGCATGAAGGTCAAGCACCTGCGCCTGGGACGCGAAGTCAAGCTGTCGTCGGTGGTGACCTTCATGGCCTCGAGCCGCGAACAGGTCGAAGAAGCCTACGCCGGCGACATCATCGGCCTGCCGAACCACGGCAACATGCAGATCGGCGACAGCTTCTCGGAAGGCGAGATACTGACCTTCACCGGCATTCCGTATTTTGCCCCGGACCTGTTCCGCACGGTGCGCATCCGCAATCCGCTCAAGGTGAAGCAGCTCCACAAGGGCCTGCAGCAGCTGGGCGAAGAGGGCGCGGTGCAGGTGTTCAAGCCGCTGCTCGGTTCGGACCTGATCCTGGGCGCGGTCGGCGTGCTGCAGTTCGAGGTGGTGGCGAGCCGCCTGTTGAACGAATACGGCGTGGATGCGGTGTTCGAGAGCAGCAGCATCTCGAGCGCGCGCTGGGTGTCGAGCGAGGACAAGAAGGCCTTGTCCGACTTCGAGAACCAGCTCGGCCACCAGGTCGCGGTCGACGCGGCCGGCAACCTGGCCTTCCTCGCCACCTCCGGCGTCAACCTGCGCCTGACCCAGGAACGCTGGCCGAAGCTGACCTTCCACGCCACCCGCGAGCACGCGGCCAAGCTGGCCTGAGGTCTTTCCACTCCGGGTCGCCGGCCAGGGCCGGCGACCCGCGTCCCATCAGAAGCCGAACCCGACGCTGCCGCGCAAGCCGGTGGCGTTGGAATTGCTGCGGAACTTGTCGGCGCTGCCATTCATGATGACCTCGCCCTTGAGCGTGGCCTTGTCGTTCAGCTTGTACTTGGCGCCCAGCGCGCCGTAGGCGCCGGTGCCGGTCTCGCTCCCGAACACCGTGGCGGATTTGCCGGCGGCATGGGCTTCGGCCATCCGCGGCGTCACGAAACCGTCGTTCTTCACCACGCTCTGGGCAACGCCCAGCTTGCCGTAGGCGGTCAAGCGCTCATTGACCGGCACGCTGATCTTCGCTGCCAGATAGGTGGTGTAGCTCCTGGCGCCGAGCACGCCCGCACCAAGCGCCTCATCGATCGCCATCTCCCTGGCATTGAAGGGGTTCGGCTTGTGGAAACCGCGGTCGTCCAGGTGGGAATAGCCGGCCTCCAGCGCGAGGTACTGGTTGAACGCATAGCCGAGCACCAGCCTGGGGTCGGTTCGGAATCCCTGGGCCTTGAACAGGCGGTCATTCGGGTTGGCGGCCTCGTTGCCGCCGTAGAGAGGCTGGTAGCGTTTGAAACCCTCGGCCAGCGGGCCGAAGCGTCCGCCCGTCTCGGCCGACAGGGACGAGGACGGTGCATCGACCAGTTGCGCCTGCGCGCTGCCGATGGCCAGGAGTGCGGCTGCAACAACGATGCGTTTGGCGTTCATGCGTGTTCCTTTTCGTGACGTGCTTGTTCAGGTCGAGCGGAAGGATACAACGTGCAGCAGGAGCAACTATATCAAATTAGTAAGTGATTGTTTCACAATACATATGCCTGTTGGTTCCGCAGCGAAGATGGCGGGCGATCTGAGCGACCGCAAACCGGCACCAGATTGAAGCGCGTAGATTCGTTGAATGCGTTCAGGAAATTAAACAAAGATCCACGCCATTCTCAGGGAGGCATCATGCAGCCACATTCGACTCCTTCCCGTGCCGGGCATTCTTCGCACCGCGGCTGAGCCATGCTGTCGCGACTGAAAATCGGCCCCAAGCTGCTGCTCGCACCCGGCGTCGTCCTGATGCTGCTGGTACTGCTCTCGAGCGCCGCCTACTATGCGATGGTGAAGCAGCACCAGTCGCTGCAGTCCATCGTCGGTCCGCGCGCGGTGCAGATGCGCAGCGCCACCGAGCTGGTGGCCCAGGCCCAGCGCGTCCATGCCGACACCTACAAGCTGCTCACCTGGCTCGGCAGCAGCTTCTCGCGCGCCCGCATCGACGTCCTGATCGCCGACATCCACCGCCAGCACGGCGCGATCGAACGCGCCTTCGGCGAGCTGATGCAGCGCACCGGCGACAGCGCCGAACGGCGCCACGTCGAGCAGGCAGCCCAGGCGCACCGCCTGTACGTGCGGGCGGCACGCGAGGTGGTCGAACTGGCGCACGCCGACCAGACCATCGGCGCGAATGCCATGATCAAGCCCGAGGCCGCGTTTTCAAGGCTGGTGGAGCGCATGGGCATGCTGGCCAGGCTCGAGCGGGAGCTGTCCGAACAGGCGTCCGTTGCCGCCGCCGCCGACTTCCGGCTCACGGCCGCCCTGATGCCCTTCGTGGTCCTGCTGGCGGTCGGCGTGTCGCTGGCCATCACGGTGGCGGTGCGGCGTGCGCTGCTGCTGGAAATCCGCGGGATCGGCGCGGCGGCGCTGGGCCTGGCGAGCGGCGACCTGACGGTCGGCGAACGGGTCTATGGCGAGGACGAGATCGGCGAAACCTCGCGCGCGCTCGACGCCGGTATCCGCAACCTGAACGGCACCTTGCGCATCGTGCTGGAGTCGGCGCGCACCATCGGCAGCGCCTCGCGCGACCTCAGCCTCGGCAACCTGAGCCTGCACAGCCGCGCCGTGTTCCGCAGCCGCTCGCTGGAAGACACGGCGGCCAGCATGCAGCAGCTGGCCGAAACCGTGACCGTCACCGCGACCAATGCGCTGGCGGCCAACCGGCTGGCACAGTCGGCATCGTCCCGTGCGCGCGAAGGCGGGCAGGGCGTCGAGCGCATGGCGGCCACGCTGGCGCGGGTGAAGGACGGCGCCGCCCGGGCGGCCGAGGTGGCTGCGGCGATCGATGCGTTTGCCAGCGAAGCCGGCACGCTGGCGCTGAACGCGGCCCTCGGCGCGGCCCGCAACGGGGCACAGGACCACGAGTTCGCCGACGCGGCCAACGGGGTGCGGGCGCTGGCCCAGCGTGCGGCCGGCGCCGCCCGCGAAGTGCGCGAGCTGGCGGCGCGTTCGGTGGCCGAGATCGAAGGCTGCGCGGCCTGGGCCGCCCAGGCCGGCGCCGGCGTCGAGGACGCGCTCGGGGCGGCGCGCGAGATGGAAGACGTGCTGGGGCGGATCGGCAGCGCCAGCGCCGGTCAGGCCGGCAGCCTGGCCGAGGTCAACTAGGCGATCGTGCGGATGGACGAGGTGACCCAGCAGAACTGCGCGCTGGTCGAGGAAGCGGCGGCGGCCGCGCGCACCCTGCAGATGCAGGCGCTGGCGCTGTCGCGCAGTGTGGCGGCCTTCCGCCTGGAAGAGCCGGAGCGGGCGCCGCCGCCACAGCCGGAGAGCATGGCGCCGCCCCCAATGGAAAGCGGCGCCCCCCGGGATCTTCCCAGGGAGCGCCGTCGTCACGAGCGGTCGCACTTGCGGCTCGCATCGAGCCGCAAGTGACCCCTCGTTCAGTCACTTTGCTGAACAGCGCATGGTCAAGTAAGGTTCTTGCGTCGGCTTGCCTGGCGCTATGTTGAGACAGCTCCTCAGTCTCGATTCCTGAGCTGCTGATCGACGCCGCCGGGAACGTCCTGCCTCCGCCGCCACGCCCAGGCGGCATCCTCCACGTACAACATTCTGCCGTCGACATCAAGGATCGAGCTGGACAAGCGCCGCAACCAGGCGGGCAGGAAAATACCGTCATGGACGTCGCGCTCGGCCTGCTCGAGGAGCGCGAAGCCCCTCGCACCCGTGCAAAAAACGCATAGCAGCCTTGCATCGTTTTAAGTTGCACGATGACATGAGGATATGAAATTATCTAGAACATAAATTCTAAAGTCTGAGTTAGTTAATAAAGATACGGAGACCGACCCATGCCCCACAACAGCCTTCCCCGCAGCGCCTCCGGCTGAACGCCAGCCCTGACGATCCGCTTCACCGTCTTTCGTTTCATCCGCCAGTCGCAATCCGAGACGACGCAGATTGCGGGATTGGCCACGCCTGCGACGTCAGCCGCAGGCTGATGCGCAGCCCGCACTCGCGCGTCGGCAGGCCGGCCGAGACCATGACGGCAGGCCTGGCCTGGCGCTTCCTGGCCGTTCCGGGCGCATCCGGGCCAGATTCATTTCAGTTCGCAACGCAGGACCGGGTGTGGAGCACACCCGGCATATCGCAGTTCCAACCGAGGATCAGGCATGTCCGAGCAATCACCGTGGTTTTTCATCGTTCACTGGCTCCGGCTGTACTTTGGCGCCAACCTTCTGTTCTCCGGCATCCGCTACGCGGCCACCGGCTTTGTTCCGGAAATTCCAGGCGTCGGCGGCGAGTGGGTCCAGGCCAACGCAAATATCTACTTGTACCAATTCATCAAGTACCTGGAAATCGTGACCGGCGCGATGCTGTGTCTTAACCGCTATCCCTTGTTGGCACTCATCCTCCAGTTTCCAGCTTCGATCAACATATTCTGGCTCAATACGTTCATCGTCGGCACCCCGCGCCAGCTGTTCTCGGGACCGCAGGAGCTGTTCATGAATGGATCACTGCTGCTGGCCTACAGCGGCTGGATGGCTGCGGCGCTCAAGCCGAAGCTCGAGCCGCTCTGGTTGTGGCGAGGAGACCTGGCCTACCGGCCCGGCATCGAGAGCCGCCTTGTCGGCGCTGCCAATAACAGCAGCGTGAACACCACGAACGGCGGGATGAAACTCACAAACGGTACATGGATCGCCATTGCGGCCTGCGCAGGCCTGACCGCAGTGGCGTATATCGGTTCGACCGGACTGTTCTACGCCGACTTCAGGGAGATCCGCAATCGCGACCTGGTGGGGTATGCCGTGGCGTGGATTGGCATGCTCTACATGATGGCATGCCGCCGCGGCCCTGGACGCGGTTCTTGCCCATGAAAAATGGCGACCCGAGGGTCGCCATTTAAACGCTAGAAGTTCTAGATTGTTTACTCGTAGTCGCTGATCGGCGCGCAGCCGCAGAACAGGTTACGGTCGCCGTAGACGTTGTCCGCACGTCCGACCGGCGGCCAGTACTTCTTCTTGCGCAGCGAAGCTACCGGGAAGGCCGCGACTTCACGGCTGTAGGTGTGCTGCCAGTCGTCGGCGGTCACCACCTCGGCGGTGTGCGGGGCGCCCTTGAGCGGGTTGTCCATCTTGTCGTACTCGCCGCGCTCGACCTTCACGATCTCGGCGTGGATGGTGATCATCGCCTCGATGAAGCGATCCAGCTCGGCCTTCGATTCCGACTCGGTCGGCTCGATCATGAGGGTGCCCGGCACCGGGAAGCTCATGGTCGGGGCGTGGAAGCCGAAGTCCATCAGGCGCTTGGCCACGTCTTCGTTCGAGATGCCGGTCTTGTCCTGCAGCTGGCGCAGGTCGATGATGCACTCGTGCGCGACCAGGCCGTCGTGGCCGGTGTACAGCACCGGGTAGTGCGGCGCCAGGCGGCGCGCGATGTAGTTGGCGTTCAGGATCGCCACTTCGGTCGCGGCGGTCAGGCCCGATGCGCCCATCATCGCGATGTACATCCACGAGATCGGCAGGATCGAGGCCGAGCCGTAGGCGGCCGCGCTCACTGCGCCGATACCCGCTTCGTTACGCACGTAGCCGGTCGACAGCTGGTTCGGCAGGAACGGGGCCAGGTGGGCGCCGACGCCGATCGGGCCGACGCCCGGGCCGCCGCCGCCGTGCGGGATGCAGAAGGTCTTGTGCAGGTTCAGGTGGCTGACGTCGCCCCCGAAGGCGCCCGGCGCGGCCACGCCGACCATCGCGTTCATGTTGGCCCCGTCCACGTAGACCTGGCCGCCGTGCTGGTGCACGATCTCGCACAGTTCGCGGATGCCTTCCTCGAACACGCCGTGGGTCGACGGATAGGTGACCATGACGCAGGCCAGGTCCTTGCTGTACTGCTCGGCCTTGGCCTTCAGGTCGGCCAGGTCGACGTTGCCGTTCTCGTCGCAGGCGGTGACCACGACCTTCATGCCGACCATGCTGGCCGAGGCCGGGTTGGTGCCGTGCGCCGACGACGGGATCAGGCAGATGTTGCGGTGGCCTTCGCCGCGCGACTGGTGGTACTTCTGGATCACCAGCAGGCCCGCGTACTCGCCCTGCGAGCCGGCGTTCGGCTGCAGCGAGATCGCGGCGTAGCCGGTGGCGGCGCACAGCATCGCTTCCAGCTGGGCGATCATCTCGCGGTAGCCGACGGTCTGGTCATCAGGCGCGAACGGATGGATGTTCGAGAATTCCGGCCAGGTGACCGGGATCATTTCCGAGGTCGCGTTCAGCTTCATGGTGCACGAACCCAGCGGGATCATGGTGCGGTCCAGCGCCAGGTCCTTGTCCGCCAGACTACGCAGGTAGCGCAGCATCTCGTGCTCGGCGTGGTAGCGGTGGAAGGTCGGGTGGGTCAGGTATTCGGTGCTGCGGGCCAGTGCGGCCGGGAAGGCGTCCTGCGCGTCCGCATCCAGCGCGTCGATGTCCACGGTCTTGCCGTTGCCGAAGATGGCGAACAGGGCGGCCAGGTCGTCGCGGGTGGTGGTTTCGTCCAGCGAGATGCCGACGTGGCCGTCGTCGATACGGCGCAGGTTGATGCCGGCCGCTTCGGCGGCGGCGTGCAGCGCTTGCGCGTCGCCCTTGACGGTCAGGGTGTCGAACCAGGTGGTGTTCACAACTTCGGCGCCGAGCTGCTTCAGGCCGGCGGCCAGGATCGCGGTCTGGCGATGCACGCGGGTGGCGATGCGCTTCAGGCCCTGCGGGCCGTGGTAGACCGCGTACATGCCGGCCATCACGGCCAGCAGCACCTGGGCGGTACAGATGTTCGAGGTCGCCTTCTCGCGGCGGATGTGCTGCTCGCGGGTCTGCAGCGCCAGGCGGTAGGCCTGGTTGCCCTGGGCGTCGACCGTCACGCCGACCAGGCGGCCGGCCATGGAGCGCTTGTACTCGTCGCGGGTGGCCAGGTAGCCGGCGTGCGGGCCGCCGAAACCGAGCGGCACGCCGAAGCGCTGGCTGTTGCCGACGACTACGTCGGCGCCCCAGGCGCCCGGTGCTTCCAGCATCGTCAGCGCCAGCAGGTCGGCCGCCACGACGACCATCGCGCCGGCGGCATGCAGGTGTTCCACGGCGGCGCGGTAGTCGCGCACTTCGCCGTTCACGCCCGGGTATTGCAGCAGCACGCCGAAGCAGGTCTCTTCGAGCTTCTCGATCTCGCCGGCGGCAATCACGCGCACTTCGACGCCGATCGGCTCGGCGCGGGTGCGCACCACTTCCAGGGTCTGCGGCAGCACGTCGTCGGCCACGTAGAACACCTTGGAGGCCGACTTGCCGACGCGCTGCAGCAGGGTCATGGCTTCGGCGGCGGCGGTGCCTTCGTCCAGCATCGACGAGTTGGCGATGCCCATGCCGGTCAGGTCCGTGATCATCTGCTGGAAGTTCAGGATCGCTTCCAGGCGGCCCTGCGAGATTTCCGGCTGGTACGGGGTGTAGGCGGTGTACCAGGCCGGGTTCTCGAAGATGTTGCGCAGGATGACCTTCGGGGTGTGGGTGCCGTAGTAGCCCTGGCCGATCATCGACTTCATGACCTTGTTCTTCGAGGCCAGCGCACGCAGGGTTTCAAGCGCCTGTTCTTCGCTGCGCGGTTCGACGAACTGGCCCAGGTCCATCGTGTCCTGGCGGCGGATGTTCGCGGGCACGACGGCGTCGATCAGGGCGGCGCGCGAGGCGTAGCCCAGGGTCGACAGCATGGCTGCCTGTTCGGAGTCGGAAGGGCCGATGTGGCGCGGGATGAAGGAATCGCGCGCTTCGAGTTGAGTGAGGCTGGTGCGGGTCATGGTCAGAGTCTGGAGAGATCGGGCGCGGGGATCGGGCGCCGCTGTGAAGGAGATCGGGTAGATCGGGACGGATCCGTAAAACAAAAGGTGCGCCCGAAGGCGCACCCGTACTACTTATTAGTTGCCAGTGGTCTTGCCGTAGGCGTCGGCATCCAGCAGCTTGTCGACTGCGCCGGCGTCGCTCGGGGCCAGCTTGAACAGCCAGGCGCCGTAGGCATCCTGGTTGATCGAGTCCGGCGCGTCGGCGACCGACTGGTTCACGGCGGTGACGGTGCCCGAGACCGGGGCGTAGATGTCGCTGGCGGCCTTGACCGACTCGACCACCGCGGCGTCGTCGCCGGCGGTGAATGCCTTGCCGACCTGCGGCAGTTCGACGAATACGATGTCGCCCAGTGCGTCCTGCGCGTACTCGGTGATGCCGACGGTCAGGCTGCCGTCGGCCTCGCGGCGCACCCACTCGTGGGACTCGGTGTATTTCAGGTCGGTTGGAATGTTCATGTAAGGCTCCAGTAGAGGGTGAGGCGGTAGTATAAAGTTGTTCTGGTTATTCTTGTTGCTCAGACTGCGAGAACCTTGCCGTTACGTACGAACGGCAGCTTCACCACGCTGGCAGCCAGTTTCTTGTCGCGGATTTCCACGTGCACGGTGTCGCCCACGGCCACGTCCAGGGGCACGCGCGCCAGGGCGATCGCCTGCTGCATGCTCGGGCTGAAGGTGCCGCTGGTGATTTCGCCCGCGTTGCCGGAAGCGGCGACGACCTTCTGGTGGGCGCGCAGGATGCCGCCTTTCTCGCGCAGGATCAGGCCGACGAAGTTGGCCTGCTGGCCCTTGGCCTGCAACGCGCTCTTACCGATGAAGTCGCGCTCCGAGACCAGGTCGATGGTCCAGCCCAGGCCTGCGTCCAGCGGATTGATATTGTCGTCCATGTCCTGGCCGTACAGGTTCATGCCCGCTTCCAGGCGCAGGGTGTCGCGCGCGCCCAGGCCGGCCGGCTTGACGCCCGCGTCCTTCAGGGCATTCCACAGGGCTTCCACCTGCGAGGCCGGAACACCGATCTCGAAGCCGTCCTCGCCGGTGTAGCCGGTGCGCGCAACCATCGCTTCGCCGAACGCGGTGTTCGGTACGATCACGACGTTGAAGGGTTTCAGGGATTCGGAAGCGGCCTGGGTCTCGGGCAGCACCTGCCAGACCTTGGCGCGCGCGTTCGGGCCCTGCACGGCGACCAGGGCGATCGGATCGCGATTTTCTTCGCTGCGGTCGCGGCGCTGGGTGATGACGACGCCGGATCCGGTCGCATCATTCTGTTGCGCCATCCAGGCCACGTCCTTCTCGGCGGTGCCGGCGTTGACCACCAGGCGGAACCAGTCTTCGCTGAAGTAATAGACGATCAGGTCGTCGATCACGCCGCCTTCGGGATTGAGCATGCAGGAGTAGAGCGCCTTGCCGGGAACCTGGAGCTTGTCGACGTTGTTGGCCAGCAGGCCGCGCAGGAAGGCGCGCGCATTGGCGCCTTTCAGGTCCACCACGCACATGTGCGAGACGTCGAACATGCCGGCATCAAGGCGGACGGCGTTGTGCTCTTCGATCTGGGAGCCGTAGTTGACCGGCATGTCCCAGCCGCCGAAGTCGACCATCTTGGCTCCGAGGGAGCGGTGTGCGGAATTGAGCGGGGTCGCTTTGAGCGTCATGGAATCCTCGGGCAGTGAATAGGGGTGCGTGCACCGTTGCCGGTGCCTGTATCCCCTCTGTCCTTGGTACCTGAGAGATAGCGGCATGCGCCGCCTGCCCCTTCGGTGGGCCCCGTGTTGGCGGGGCCGCTCTCCAGAGTGTGAGCCGGCCGCGCCTTGCGCTGCCGTTCCCTGACCAGTCCTTTTGCCTGAGAGTTTGTGGGTAGTGCCCCTTCGGCGGCAGCTGATTCTGCGCTCTCCCGGTCAAGACTGTGGAGGATATGCCAGCATTGATGCGGTGTCAACCGAGGAGGGCCCTTCCATAGGGGGAATTGGCGCTTGCCAAAAAGAATTGCTGCGCACTATTGGTGCGCCCGATGGCCGGACCAGCGGGCGTGTTTTGCTACACTTATCCCACACACTTTGCAGTGGGAAAAACTATGAGCGAAGACAAAGCACAGAAGGTCAAGGAAGCCTGGTTCACGCTGTCGGGCGACGTCAACAGCGACATGGTGCACCGTGTGTTCGAGGCGGTGTCGATGATGACCGAGGACGGCATCGAGACGGCCCATGTCCTAGTGCAGTCGAACGGCGGCTACGTCAGCGATGGCCTGTGCCTGTACAACTTCCTGGCGAATTCGCCCATCAAGTTCGTCATGTACAACGGCGGGGCGGTGGCCTCGATCGCGGTCATCCTCTACCTGTCCGGCGACGAGCGCTATTGCAGCGAGACGGCGCGCTTCATGGTGCACAAGTCGCACGCGACGGCCTCGCCCGGCTCGCGGCCGGATGCGCTGAACATCATCGTCGAAGGCCTGCGCGCCGACGACGCGCGTACCGAGTCGATCCTGCGCAAATGCATCGAGCTGACGCCGGAGCAGTGGGCCATCCACCAGTACTCCGACCTGCACCTGAACTCGCGCGATGCCAAGACCGCGGGGCTGGTCAACGACATCCGGGACTTCCGTCCGCCCAAGGGCGGCATGCTGCGCAATATCTGATGCCGTAAAAAAGCCCATCGCGGCTGCGACGGGCTGGCGACAATCCTGGTCGTGGGCAGGCCGGGCCTGCCGCGCGCTCAGCGCTTCTTGTCGTTCTTGTGGCTTTGACGGCCGGCTTCGGCGTGCTGCTCCGGGGTGCCGCCGCGGGTGCCGCCGCTGCCGGCGCTGCCGCCCGAGCGCGAGCCCGAGCCGGAACCCGATTGCTTGCTGCCGCCCTGGCGGCCTGCTTCGGCGTGCTGCTGCGAGCTGCCGCCTTGCTTCGATTTACCTTGGGCCATGATCATTTCCTTTCAATGTGGGGAAAGTGTTTTGCATGCCGAGCTGTGGAACCTTACCGCAGCATTTCCGGTCGAGCCATCATGCGTTTCGTATTGATGAACCGGTATCAGACCGCGGCGTGATCCAGTGTAGGACAGGCGCCGACGTTCTCAAGGCATTATTTTCTGGCCTGTGGCGCTGAAACAGGGGCGTTCGCCTGCATCAAGCCAGAACCCACCCTTTTTCTATTGCCACGTGGAAATATTGTGGCAAAATGGGATGATCGTGAATACTGCCCAGACACCTGCCCTCCGCAAGGCCGCCAGCGCGCAGCAGGCGACGCTGGACGAGCTCGTCGCCATCGCGGCCGGCCGCGCTGCCGACGGGCTTGCCGACATGGCGAAGCGCATGACGGCCGTGTTGCTGGACATGACCGGCGCCCGCAACGACCCGCAGGCCGTGGGGCGGCGCATCCGTTCCGGCAACCTGCTGCAGGATAATGCCTACGCCTTCGTGCACCTGGCGTCGACCGCTATCGAGCTGGCCCTGCGCAAGGAGGTGGCCCTCCTGGCGCCGGCGAGCAGGGCGGCCGCGCCAGCGCCGCTGACGCTGAGCCTGGTGCCGATGGAGGAAATGGACAGCCAGCTGGCCTTCGCCGCCATCAGCCGGCCTTTCGACATCCAGCAGTCGGAACGGCTGGCCAGCCTCGGCGTGCGTCTGGGCCTGCTGCTGGGGCGCGAGCTGGTGCGCGCCAGCCACAATCCCTTCCGTCCCGAAGTCTTCCTGCGCGCGCTGCAGGAGGCCTGGTGCGAGTTCGAGCCCGACGAGGCGGCGCACGCGCTGATCGTGCCGCTGCTGCGAACAGGGGTCGTGTTCGACTTCGCGCCCATCCTCGAAGCCCTTAATGAAAGGCTCAAGCCGGCCCGTGTCCGGGAGGAGCGTTTCGCCAAGACCGATGACAGTGCCGCCGCCAGGGCCGCGCGGGCGCGCCGCGACGCGGCCGTATCGCAGGGGTTGCGCCAGCTGTTCGGTGCGGCCGAGGCGGCTGCCGGCGCCGAGCTCGACATCCCCCTGATCCCCGATTTGCCGCAGGGCGGCGGCTGGCGCCCGAGTGCGGCGGCCGGCTTCGCCGGCGCCATGCCGCCCGGCGGCGGCCAGCCTGTGCCCGCGCATGCCGGCGCTCCGGTGCCGGCGCCAAGCGCAGCGGCGGCGCCGCTGATCGAGGTGCTGGAAAAGCTGGCTGGGGCCTTGCCGGCGCCAGGCCCCCAGGCGGGACCGGCTGCCGGCCCGCACGAGGTGTTCTACCTGCCGCGCCTGAAACAAAGCCTGCCTCGCGGCAGCCTGTCGCGCGGCGACGAGACCACGCTCGACCTGCTGTCGCGCATCTTCGAGACCGTCCTGCTCGACGAGTCGATTCCGCAGGAGACGCGCGAGCTGATCGCCTTCCTGCAGGTGCCGGTGCTGAAGGCGGCGCTGAAGGACCGCAGCTTCTTCTTCGAAGACGCGCACCCGGCGCGGCGCATGCTCGACCTGCTGTCGAACGCCGGCTGGGAACGGCCCGCCAGTGCCGACGACCCGGTTTACCGGGCGATGCAGCGCGGCGTCGACAAGGTACGCCGGGAGGTGCAGCCCGACGCTTTCGTCGTCGCCGTGGCCGACCTGGAGGCCAGCATCGCCGAGCGCGAACAGCTGGAAGCGGCCGCGATCGCCGGCCCGATCGCCCTGGCGACCCGCCAGGAAAAACAGGCCGCCGCCGCCCGTTCGGCAAACAAGGCGGTGTCGCTGCGCCTGGCCGGCGAACAGGTGGTGGCGCTGGTCGGCACTTTCCTGGAGCAGCGCTGGACCCCGGTCCTGACGCTCGCCTACACCATCGAGGATAGCAAGCCGGGCGCGGTGGACAATGCCACCCGCGCCATGGACGACCTGATCTGGAGCGTCAAGCCCAAGGCGACCCAGGAACAGCGCAAGGCGCTCATCAAGCGCCTGCCGGCCCTGCTCACCACCCTCAACAAGTGGCTGGATGCCGTCAAGTGGCAGGATGCCGAGCGCCTGCAGTTCTTCGCCGCCCTGGCCGACTGCCACGCCACCATCGTGCGCGCTCCGATCGAGCTGTCGCCCGAGCGCCAGCTGGAGCTGGCGGTGGAGGCCGCCCAGCAGGACGCGCTGCGCCGCGTCGCCCGGGAACAGGCCGAGGCCGCCGAACAGGAAAGCACCCCGGATCCCGCCGGCGCGCTGCTCGCCAGCCTGGAGCGCGGCATGCGGGTCGAGTTCAAGGGCGCGCTGGGCGTGCGCAAGGTCCGCCTGGCCTGGGTCAGTCCGCTGCGCACGCTTTTCATCTTCTCCGGCGCCAACCGCCAGGAGGCCTTCTCGCTGCCGGCCGAGCGCCTGGCCGAGGCGTTCCGCACCGGCAGCATCCGCGTGCTGGCCGCCGAGGGTGTGGTCGGACGCGTGCTGGGCGAGGCGGTCGGGCAGGGCGCCATGAACGATCCGGGGCGCGAACCCGTCCCTGCGGCGCGGGCAGGCTGAGTTCCTCGGCATCCGGCAAGAAATTGCTGGGTTCGCAAGACTTCTTCTTGGCCGAAAAGCAATCAACAAATGGTATGATTGGATCTTTGACGACTCTCCAACCCTAGCCGAAGCAACGTGCGCCTTTCATCCATCAAATTGTCGGGATTTAAGTCTTTCGTCGATCCCACCAATTTCCAGGTGCCCGGCCAGCTCGTCGGCGTGGTCGGCCCCAACGGCTGCGGCAAGTCGAACATCATCGATGCCGTGCGCTGGGTGCTGGGCGAATCCAAGGCGTCCGAGCTGCGCGGCGAGTCGATGCAGGACGTGATCTTCAACGGCTCCACCTACCGCAAACCTGCCGGACGCGCCTCGGTCGAACTGGTGTTCGACAACAGCGCCGGCAAGGCGGCCGGGCAGTGGGGACAGTACGCCGAGATCGCGGTCAAGCGCACCCTCACGCGCGACGGCACCTCCACCTACTATATCAACGGCCAGCCGGTACGGCGGCGCGACATCCAGGATATTTTCCTCGGCACCGGCCTGGGGCCGCGCGCCTACGCCATCATCGGCCAGGGCATGATCGCCCGCATCATCGAATCGCGCCCGGAAGAGCTGCGCGTCTTCCTCGAAGAGGCGGCCGGGGTGTCGAAGTACAAGGAGCGCCGGCGCGAGACCGAGAACCGGCTGTCGGACACGCGCGAGAACCTGCTGCGGGTCGAGGACATCCTGCGCGAGCTGAACGCCAACCTGGAAAAGCTGGAAGCCCAGGCGGCGGTCGCCAACCGCTTCCACCAGTTGCAGGCCGACCAGGAAGAAAAGCAAAAGCTCCTGTGGCTGCTGCGCAAGAACGAAGCCAGGGCCGAGCAGGTCCGTTATTTCCGCGAGGTGGAAGAGGCGCAGACCGCGCTGGAAGCCCAGACCGCCAAGCTGCGCAACGTCGAACTCGAGCTGGAGAACATGCGCCAGGCGCATTTCTCCATTGGCGACCGCCTGCACACGGCGCAGGGCGCCCTGTACCAGACCAATTCCGAGATCGGCAGCCTGGAAGCCCAGATCAAGTTCGTGGTCGAATCGCGCACCCGCCTGCAGAACCAGCTCGGCACCCTGGGTGCGCAGCGCGATCAGTGGCTGGCGCAGCGCCAGGAATACGAAGAGCAACTGGCGGAAGCCGAAATCACGCTGGAGGAACTCGGCGCGCGCGCCGAAGGGGCCCAGATCGCGGTGGAAAGCCATGGCGAGCGGGTGCCGGAACTGGAAGCTGCCTGGCGCCAGGCCCAGGAGCGGGCGAACGAATCGCGCGCCCGTATCATGCAGGTCCAGCAGCGCATCGAACTGGCCAGCGCCCACCAGCGCAATGCCGCCAACATCCTCACCAGCCTGGCCGCACGGCGCGAACGCCTGCAGCAGGAGCGCAACGGCCTGAACCTGCCGGACAGCGCCACCCTCGACAACCTGCGCCTGCAACTGGAAGAAAAGCAGCTGGCGCTGGAAGAGCAGACCATGTTGCTCGAGGAGGCATCGGGGCGCCAGGACGCCGTCGAGCAGGAGCGCAAGGACGCCCACGCGCAGGTCCAGCAGGAGTCCAGCGCAACGGCCCAGCTGGAAGCGCGCCTGGCCGCGCTGCGCCAGGTGCAGGATCGCGTGCAAACCCAGGGCAAGGTCCAGCCCTGGCTGGAGAAGCATGAACTCTCGGGCCTGCCGCGCCTGTGGCAGAAGCTCGACATCGAGGAAGTCTGGGAAACCGCGCTGGAAGCCGTGCTGCGCGAGCGTTCCGGGGCGCTGGAAGTGTCGAACCTGGACTGGGCCAAGGCCTTCTTCAGCGACGCGCCGCCGGCGCGCCTGGCCCTGTATTCGCCGGGCGTCGCCACGCCGGCGCCGGCCGCAGCGCTGCCCGCCGATACGCCGGGCCTGAAACCCTTCGCCAGCCTGCTGCGCCTGAACGACCCGGGCCTGCGCGGGGTGCTGAACGACTGGCTGCACCACGTCTACGTGGCCCAGGACGCCGCCGAGGCCTTTGCCGGGCGCGGCCGCCTGCCGCAGGGCGGCGCGTTCGTGACGCGCCAGGGCCATCTGGTCACGGCCTCCTCGGTGCGTTTCCATGCGCCGGATGCGGAGCAGGACGGCATGCTGGCGCGCCAGCACGAGATCGAGAACATCGGCAAGCAGCTGCGCGCCCAGGCCCTGCTGCTGGACGAAGCGAAGAGCCGCGCCACCCGCGCCGACGCGGCGGTCAGCGAGCTGACGCGCCGGCTAGGGGATGCGCGCCAGCGTTCCGGCACGCTGCAGCGCGAAGTGCACGCGCTGCAGATTGAGGTGCTCAAGCAAAGCGAGATCGAGGCGCGCTTCAACCAGCGCAGCGGCCAGATCGCCGCCGACCTGTCCGAGATCGCGGCCCAGGAGGCCGAGCAGCGGCAAGCGGCTGCGGAAGCCGAGCAGGAATTCGAGCAGCTCGACATGGAATTGGCCGAACTGCAGGGTAGCCATGAGGACGGCCAGACCGCCTTCATGGAAAAGGAGCAGCTGCTCGCGGACGCGCGCCAGAAACTGCGCGACCTCGAACGCAGCGCCCAGGAAGCCCAGTTCGCGGAGCGCTCCCAGCGCAGCAAGATCGAGGAACTGCGCCGCAATATCGCCACCGCATCCAGCCAGGCCGAGCAGGTCAGCGCCAGCCTGGCCGCCGGCAAACTGGAACTGGAAGCGCTGGAGTCCGGCACCGCCCACGAGGGCTTGCAGGAATTGCTCGAGCGCCGCAGCACGCAGGAGCGCGCGCTGGCCGACGCCCGCCACGAGCTCGACCAGATCACCCAGCAGCTGCGCCAGCTCGAGGAAATGCGCATGGGGAACGAGCGCAGTCTGCAGCCGCAGCGCGACCGCATCACCGAGATGCAGCTGAAGGAGCAGGCCGCGCGCCTGAACCAGGAGCAGTTCGCCGAGGCGCTGGCCACCACCGGCGCGGTCGAAGCCGAGCTGGCGGAAAAACTCACGCCGGACATGAAGCCACAATACTTGCAGGGCGAGGTCACGCGCCTGACCAATGCCATCAGCGCCCTTGGGGCGGTGAACCTGGCGGCGGTGGACGAGCTGGCCCAGGCGACCGAGCGCAAGCGCTACCTCGACTCGCAGAACAACGACCTGCAGGAAGCCATCAATACGCTGGAAGACGCGATCCACCGCATCGACCGCGAGACCCGCGAGCTGCTTGCCGACACCTTCGACCGCGTCAACACCCATTTCTCGGAACTGTTCCCGATCCTGTTCGGCGGCGGCCAGGCCAGGCTGGTGATGACCGGCGACGAGATCCTGGATTCCGGCGTGCAGGTGATGGCCCAGCCGCCGGGCAAGAAGAACGCGACCATCCACCTGCTGTCGGGCGGGGAGAAGGCGCTCACCGCCACCGCGCTGGTGTTCTCGATGTTCCGCCTGAACCCGGCGCCGTTCTGCCTGCTCGACGAGGTCGATGCGCCGCTGGACGATGCCAATACCGAGCGCTTCTGCCGCATGGTGAAGCGCATGTCGGACCATACCCAATTCCTCTTCATCTCGCACAACAAGATCGCGATGGAGATGGCCAACCAACTGATCGGTGTGACGATGCAGGAGCAGGGCGTATCGCGCATCGTGGCGGTGGACATGGAGTCCGCCGCACATTTCGCAACTGAGGCACAAGCAGCATGACTGATTTCCAAATGAGCCTGATCGCGGCGGCCGGCGTGTTCGTCGGCGGTGTCGTCGTCTACAACAAGTGGCAGGAATACCGTGCCCGCAAAAGCGTCGAACGCGCGTTCACATCGGAGCATGACGATGTCCTGATGCGCAGCGGCGACAGCCCGCTCGAGGGCGCTGCGGCCGAACGCGGCCCGGTGGAGCGCCAGGAACCGGTGCTCGACCTCGGCGCCGAAACGCCGCTGGCGCCGCTGGACCTCGATCCGGGCGTGCCGCATGACAGCGTCGCGCCGGTTGCCGCAGCTCCAGTCGAGCCCGCGCCGCCAAGCGGCCCGCGCACCCCGACCACGATCGCTTCGCTGGCCCCGGCCACGCCGCTCCCGGAAGGCACGCCGCCTGCGGAACTGGCCGAAAGCCTGGTCGACCCGCTGATCGATTGCATCATCCCGCTGAACTTCGAAGGCGCCCTGCGCGGCGACAAGATCCTGCCGGCGCTCTCGAAGCTGCGCCGCGTCGGCAACAAGCCGATCCACTACGTCGGCTTCGCCGTCAGCGGCGACTGGGAGCCGATCGTGCACGGCGGCGTGTACACCAAGCTGCAGGCCGGCGTGCAGATGGCCACCCGCACCACCGCGCTGAACGAAATCGAATACTCGGAACTCGTCACCCGTCTGCGCGCCGTGGCTGATGAAATCGGCGCCGAACCGGAAGTGCCGGACATGATCGAGGTGATGAGCGAAGCGCGCACGCTGCACCGCTTCGTCGCCGGCCACGACGCCCAGCTGGGCGTGAACCTGGCCGCCAACGGCGCGCCGTGGGCGATCTCGACCCTGATCCAGGCGCTGGAAAAGCAGGGCTTCGACGTGCGCCCGGACGGCAAGTTCTCGATGCCCGATGGCCAGGGCGGCGTGCTGTTCACGCTGTCGACCAACGTCACCCTGGGCGCCGACACCACCAACCGCCTGACCCTGCTGCTGGACGTGCCGTGCGTCGCCCCGAGCCGCGACGGCTTCGGCGCCATGGTCAAGTGTGCCAAGGAGCTGACCCAGCGCCTTGACGCTACCATCGTCGACGACTTCGAGCAGCCGCTGCTCGATCCGGCACTGGAAGAGATCAAGGGACAGGTTGCCGAGTTCTACGAAGAGATGGACGCCTCCGACATCCCGGCCGGCTCCACCCGCGCACTGCGCCTGTTCGTCTGAGGCGAGCATGACGGTGCCACAGGAAGTCCTCGACCGGATGGCTTGGCTGGTCAAGGAGCTGAACCGCCACATCTACAACTACCACGTGCTCGATGCGCCGACCATCCCGGACGCCGAGTACGACCGCCTGTTCAAGGAGCTGCAAGACCTGGAAAGCGCGCATCCCCAGGCGGTGAGCAACGACTCGCCGACCTCCCGCGTGGGCGCCGCGCCGATTCCCGAGTTCAAGCAGGTGACGCACTCGGTGCCGATGCTCTCGCTGAACAACGGCTTCATGGACGAAGACGTCGAGAACTTCGACCGCCGCGTGCGCGAAGGCCTGGAAGCGAAGCAGGTGGGCTATTCGGCCGAACTGAAGTTCGACGGCCTGGCGATCAGCCTGCGCTACGAGAACGGCGTGTTCGTGCAGGCCGCCACCCGCGGCGACGGCTATACCGGCGAGGACGTGACGGCCAACATCCGCACCGTCAGGGTCATCCCGCTGCGCCTGCACGGCGACGATGTCCCTGCCGTGCTGGAAGTGCGCGGCGAAGTGCTGATGTTCAAGGACGATTTCAATCGCTTGAACCAGCGCCAGCGCGACGCCGGACACAAGGAATTCGCCAACCCGCGCAACGCGGCCGCGGGCAGCCTGCGCCAGCTGGACGCGCGCATCACGGCACAGCGCAAGCTGCGTTTCTTCGCCTACGGCATCGGCTTCTTGGCGGGCGCCGAGCTGCCGGAGTCGCATTCGGCGGTGCTCGACTGGTTCGGCCGCCTCGGCCTGCCGGTCTCGAAGGAGCGCGCGGTGGTCACCGGTTGCGACGGCCTGCTCGGCTACTACCGCAGCATCGGCGAGCGCCGCGCCGGCCTGCCGTATGAGATCGACGGCGTGGTGTACAAGGTCGACCGCGTGGCCGACCAGGCCCAGCTTGGCTTCGTGTCGCGCGCGCCGCGCTTCGCGCTGGCCCACAAGTTCCCGGCCGAGGAAGCGCTGACCGTGGTGTCGGCGATCGACGTGCAGGTCGGCCGTACCGGCGCCATCACGCCGGTGGCGCGCCTGGTTCCCGTCTCGGTGGGTGGGGTGACCGTCACCAACGCCACCCTGCACAACGAGGACGAGGTGCTGCGCAAGGACGTGCGCGTGGGCGACACCGTGATCGTGCGCCGCGCCGGCGACGTCATTCCGGAAGTGCTGTCCGTGGTGCTGGAGCGCCGTCCAAGCCCGCAGCCTGCGCCATACAAGCTGCCGGACACCTGCCCGGTGTGCGGCTCGCACGTGGTGCGCGAAGAAGGCGAGGCGGTGGCGCGCTGCTCGGGCGGGCTGACCTGCGCTGCCCAGCGCAAGGAAGCCATCCGGCATTTCGCGGGCCGGCGCATGATGGACATCGAAGGCCTGGGCGACCGCTACATCGACAGCCTGGTCGAGTGCAGCCTGATCCACGGCGTGGCGGACCTGTACAAGCTCACGCTCGACGACCTGCTCAAGATGAAACGCCTGGCCGACGAGCGCGACGGCACGACACCCGAATTGGCCAAACCTGCCGTCAAGCCGGGCAAGGTCGCCACCAAGTGGGCCGACAACCTGCTCGCCGCCATCGCGGCCAGCAAGAATCCGCCATTGGAACGCCTGCTGTTCGCGCTCGGCATCCGCCACGTGGGCGAGTCGACCGCCAAGACCCTGGCCGACTGGCTGGGACGCTTCGAGCTGGTGCGCCAGGCCCCGGCGGCGCTGCTGCGCGTGCTGCCCGACATCGGCGGCACCGTGGCCGAAGCGATTGCCGAGTTCTTCGCGGAAGAAAAGAACCAGCGCGAGATCGACGCGCTCCTCGCAGCCGGCGTGGCGCCGCGGGGCGAGCATGCGCCGCGCGCGCAGCTGCGCGAGAAGCTGGAGGAAGTGAGCCTGCTGGCGGCGCTCGGCATCCCGAAGCTGACCGAGCCGCGTGCGCGTCAGTTGCTTGCCGCCGGCCAGACCCTGGAGTCGCTGGCGCACCTGAACGTGTTCGGCGTGTTCGGCCTGCCGGCGACGGTCGCCGCCGCGCTGGAGGAATGGATGGCGCAGCCCGGCCATCGCGAGCAGCTTGCCGCGCTGGCCCGGCTGCGCGCCGAACTGCTGGCCCAGTTGCCGGAACAGGCCGCGGCCGAGGGCATCCTCGCCGGCAAGACCTTCGTGCTGACCGGGACCTTGCCGACCATGAGCCGCGAGGCTGCGGGCGCCCTGATCGAGGCGGCCGGCGGCAAGGTGTCGGGCTCGGTATCGAAGAAGACTTCCTATGTCGTGGCCGGTGCCGAGGCGGGCAGCAAGCTCGCCAAGGCGGAAGAACTGGGCGTAAGCATCCTTGACGAAGCAGGCCTGCTCGCGCTGCTCAACTCCTGAAAGAAGAAGAACATGACCCTGATTCGCAAAGCAGTCTTCCCCGTCGCCGGTCTCGGCAGCCGCTTCCTTCCCGCCACCAAGGCGCAGCCGAAGGAGATGCTGCCGATCGTGGACAAACCGCTGATCCAGTACGCCGTGGAAGAAGCCGTGGCGGCGGGCATCACCGAACTGGTCTTCATCACCGGCCGCAACAAGCGCGCGATCGAGGACCATTTCGACAAGGCCTACGAGCTCGAGTCGGTGCTGGAAGCGGCTGGCAAGGAAGCCCTGCTCGAGACGGTGCGCGGAGTGATCCCGAAGAACGTCAACTGCATCTACATTCGCCAGTCGGCGCCGCTGGGCCTGGGCCATGCGGTCCTGTGCGCCCGCCCGGTGGTGGGCAACGAGCCCTTCGCCGTCCTGCTGGCGGACGACTTCATGGATACCGACCCAGGGAAGAAGCCGGTGCTGGCCCAGATGACCGACCTGTATGCCTACGAGCGCTCCAGCATCCTGGCGGTGCAGGACGTCCCGCGCGAGAACACGCGCCAGTACGGCATCGTCAGCGCATCGAGCTATCGTCCGAACCTGGAGCTGGTGTCGGACATCGTCGAGAAGCCGGCCCCGGAAGTGGCGCCGTCGACGCTGGCGGTGGTCGGCCGCTACGTGCTGTCGGGCTCGATCTTCGACTACCTCGAGAACCTCGGCACCGGCGCCGGCGGCGAGATCCAGCTGACCGACGGCATCGCCGCGCTGATGCAGGCCGAGCGCGTGCTGGCCTACCGCTACGACGGCCAGCGCTACGACTGCGGCTCCAAGCTCGGCTACCTGGAAGCGACCGCCGCGATCGGCCTGAAGCATCCGGAAACCGCCGCCGGTTTCCGCGCCCACCTCGCGGCGCTGTGCGAGCAGGACAAGCTGCGGTGAGCGTGCGCCCCATCCTGCGCATGGGTGACCCGCGCCTGCTGCGCGTGGCCGAACCCGTGCGCGAATTCGACACGCCCGAATTGCACGCCCTGGTCCGTGACATGTTCGAGACCATGCACGCCGCCAATGGCGCAGGCCTGGCGGCGCCGCAGATCGGCGTCAACCTGCAATTGGTGATCTATGGCTTCGCGAAGAGCGGGCGCTATCCGGACGCCCCGCCGGTGCCGGAGACAGTGCTGATCAATCCCGTCCTCACGCCCTTGTCCGAAGAAATGGAAGAGGGCTTCGAGGGCTGCCTGTCGGTCCCGGGCCTGCGCGGCAGCGTGCCGCGCTATACGCAGCTGCATTACGAAGGCTTCGACCAGTACGGCAAGCCGATTCGCCGCGACGCCGAAGGCTTCCATGCGCGCGTGGTGCAGCACGAGGTGGACCACCTGCACGGCATCCTGTACCCGATGCGTATCCGCGACTTCTCCCGCTTCGGCTTCACCGAAGTGATGTTCCCCGACCTCGATCCAAAGGCCGACGACTGATGCGCATTCTCTCTTTTTTGCTGCTGGCGCTGGCGGCGCCACTGGCCCAGGCCGATGATCTGTTGACGAAGATCGACACGGCGCCCAGGAGCGAATTCTGGCTTGACACCGGCTTTGCCACTGCCCACTTCGACAGCGACAAGGACCTGAACGGCGCCAACAAGGGCCTCGGCGCCGAGTACCGCTTCAACGGCGCCACGGCCGCCACGCTCGGGCGCTTCTACAACAGCGACCGCCGATGGTCGAACTATGCGGGAGTGATCTGGCAGCCGTATGCGCTGGGGCCGGTGCGCCTCGGGCTGGCGATCGCGGCCTTCGACGGCTATCCGAACATGCGCGACGGAGGCTGGTTCCCGGCGGCGATTCCGACGCTGACCTACGAGTACCAGCGGGTGGGGCTCAACGTCGGCATTATTCCGCCGTACAAGGACCGGCTGTATGGCGGGGTGTCGTTCCAGCTCAAGTTCAAGCTGTTGTAGGGTGGGCGGCTATGCCGCCCACGCGGTGATAGTTTGCAGCGAGATCATCAGGCGCGATGACGAAGCCGAGTCGATCACCGCGTGGGCGGCATAGCCGCCCACCCTACGATAATCACGACTCTTTGGGGTAAGGGCTCTTGCCCCCATCCGCAATGAACGCATCGATCCGCTGCTGCAGCACCGGCAGCGGCACCGACCCCAGCTGCAGCACCGTATCGTGGAAGTTCCGGATGTCGAACTTCGCCCCCAGCGCCTTCTCAGCCCGCGCCCGCGCTTCCTGGATCGCCATCTGCCCCAGGTAATAGGACAGCGCCTGGCCCGGCCAGGAGATGTAGCGGTCCACTTCCGTCTCGACCTCGTGCTTGGCCAGCGCCGTGTTCTCCATCAGGTAAGCCTGGGCCTGCTCGCGGGTCCAGCCCTTGGCATGGATGCCGGTGTCGACCACCAGGCGCGAGGCGCGCCAGGCCTGGTAGCTCAGCATGCCGAAGTGCTCATACGGCGTCTCGTAGATGCCCATCTCCACGCCCAGGCGTTCCGAATACAGGGCCCAGCCTTCGCCGAAGGCCGAGATGTAGGCGCGGCGGAAGTTCGGCACGCCTTTTTGCTCCAGCGCCACCGGCATCTGGAAGGCGTGGCCGGGCGCCGATTCGTGCAGGGTCAGCGCCGGCAAGCTGTAGAGCGCGCGCGCCGGCAGGTTGTAGGTATTGACCCAGTAGGAGCCGGCGCCGCCGCGGCCGGCGGTGTAGAAGGGCGCCTGGTCGTCCGGCACCGGCAGGATCGCGAAGCGGCGGCGCGGCAGGTAGCCGAAATACTGGTCGGCCTTGGCGTCGAACTTCTTGGCGGTCCAGGCCGCGTGCATCAGCAGTTCCTTGGGTGTCTTCGCATAGAACTGCGGGTCGGTGCGCAGAAATGCCAGGAAGGCCGGCAGGTCGCCCTTGAAGTCCACCTTTTTCATGGTCTCGTGCATTTCGGCGCGGATCTTCGCCATCTCGGCCAGGCCGACGGCGTGGATCTGGTCCGCCGTCATGTTCGTGGTGGTGAATTCGACGATCTTCGACTGGTAGTAGGCTTTCCCGCCAGGCATGCTCTCGGCGGCCAGCGTGGTCCGGGCCCTGGGCAGGTATTCGGTGCGTAAGAAGGCCAGCACTTTCGCATACGCCGGCTGGACCTGCTCGCGGATCACGCTTGCTGCCTGGGCGCGCAGTGCTTCCTGCTCGGCTGCCGGCACTGCGGCCGGGAAGTTCTTGAACGGGGTGAAGAAGACCGTCTCTTCCGGGGTCCTGGCCTCGGCGATCGGCACCAGCGCCACGTCGCGGCCCTTCAGTGTGACCTGCGGCGGCGTGAAGCCGCGCGCCAGGCCGGCGCGCATGTTGGCGGTCTCCTGGTCGAAATAGTCGGGCAGGGCGGCCAGCTGCTTCAGGTAGTTGCGGTAGTCCTCGAGCGTCTTGAAGGGACGGCGCGCGCCGAAGGTGACGTTGGTCCAGAACGCGCTGTCGGCATTGACCGGCTGTTCGTACTCGCGGAAGCGCAGGGCGTCGGCCAGCGCCGCGATCTGGGCGCGGTAGACGGCGAAGTTGATGCGCTCGTCCGGCGACAGCTCGGCCGGCTTGATACTGTCGAGTTCCTTCAGGATGCCTTCCCAGTAGCGGCGCCGCGCTTCTTGCGCAGCAGCATCGACACGCGCGATGCTCGCGCTGACGCCGCGTTCATCCTCGGCACGGGCGAGCCGTTCCGTGACGCGCCATTTCCACTCTTTCGTGTAGATTGTCTTGAAGCGCGCGTCGGCGCTCGTTGCGGCTTGCGCCGGCGACATCGCTACGGCCAGTACGACACAGGCCGTCGACAGGACGGCACCCAATTTTTTTTCCATCGTTCACCCGCTAATGATGAGCAGCATTGCTCGGCGAGGGCTATTCTATAGCGGGCTTGGACCGAATTGACACTACTGAACATGTTTCTCGACGAACCCAGGCGATTTTTCCAGTTTGCTAGAGCGACACGCTATAATGCCGAATGCACCGGGGGAGCCGTTCATCCGTCCCCGCTGCGGGCCAGCGCCAGGCCACCAGACCCACCCAACCACCAGCGGCATTCATTGTTCAACGACGAAGACATGACGAATAGTACGGGCGCGCCGGATCCATCCGCCGTGAGCAGGGAGCTGTTGCAGCCCTGGCGTCGGATCGCTCAGCATCTCTGCCCGCTGATCGGAGAAAGCGGTTTCTGTGCCCTGTTCGGACGTGCCGTCCACGTGATCGGTCCCGATCATGCATGGCTTGCGCCCCAGCAGCCCTGCAGGGCACCTGCACAGCTCTTCGCATTGCTCGAGGAACGCATGGCCCTCGTCGATGCAGAGCGCGCCGCCGCGGCCAATGAGGCATTGCTCCAGACCTTTACCCAGTTACTTGCCGCACTTATCGGAGAAAGGCTGACCCAGCGGCTGCTGGAGTCGGCCACGGCCACCACGGACACGGCGCCAGGCCAGCAGAAGAATGCACAGGAGCAGAAATAAATGAGCGACAAAGTAAGCTTGGGGAAATTGGCTACCGGCGTGCCGGGGCTTGACGTGCTCCTGGGCGGCGGACTGAACGAGTTTTCATTCAACCTGATCACCGGGGCGCCCGGCTGCGGCAAGACCACGCTGGCGCACCAGATCATGTTCGCGCTCGCCAATCCCGAGCGCCGCGCCCTGTTCTTCACGGTGCTGGGCGAGCCGCCGCTGAAGATGCTGCGCTACCAGCAGCAGTATTCGTTCTTCGATACCGACAAGGTCAATACCTCGATCCGCTACGTCAACCTGGCCACCGACCTGCGTGCAGGCGACTTCAGCGGGGTCCTGGAACGCATCACCCAGGAGGTCGAGGACTTCGCGCCCAGCCTGGTGTTCGTGGATTCCTTCCGCTCCGTGATCCAGACCGGCAAGGGCGGCATCGAGGGCATGAGCGACCTGCAGTTCTTCGTCCAGGAACTCGGCACTCGCATGACCAGCTGGATGGCGACCACCTTCCTGATCGGCGAGTACCAGCACCAGGAAGCCGAGGCCAATCCGATCACCACCGTGGCCGACGGCATGATCGCCATGAGCCAGCTGCACGATCGCAATGCCGTGGTGCGCAAGATCCGCATCGTCAAGATGCGCGGCCAGGCCCACATGTCGGGCTCGCACACCTTCCGCATTACCGATGACGGCGTGCGCATCTACCCGCGCCTGCTGCCGCCGCTGGCCGACGACCGCGAACCGGGCGTGCCGGTGGACCGCGAGCCGCGCCGCATTGCGACCGGCACCCCGGGACTGGACGAAATGCTGCACGGCGGCCTGCCCCAGGGTCACTCGCTGCTGGCGATCGGCCCGACCGGCTGCGGCAAGACCATCATGGGATCGAAATTCTTGCGCGCCGGTGTCGACATCGGCGAAAAAGGCGTGATCATGTGCTTCGAGAAGGGCACGGCGCGCCTGCGCAATGCCGAGCTTGCCGGCATGATCCAGTCGGGCCAGGTCAGCGTGGTGGAAAGCCGCAATATCGACATGACGGCCGAGGAATTCGAGGATGATCTGCTGGTCGCCATCGGGCGTACCGGTGCGCGCCGGGTCGTGATCGATTCGCTGTCGGAGTTCAGCCTCTACCTGGCGCCCGAGTGCCGGCGCGACCTGCGCGAGGGCGTGTTCCGCATCCTGAGCAGCCTGGCCAAGCGCGGCGTGTCCTCGCTGGTGACGGTGGGCCTGGACGACCGCTCGGTCGACATGAATTTCGCGCGTGCAGACATGGCCTACCTGACCGACGCGGTCGTCGCCATGCGCTATGCCGAAGAGGACGGGCACGTGAAGCGCTTCATCTCCATCGTCAAGGTGCGGGGTTCCAGCCACAGCCACGATGTGCGCGAGTACCGGATCACGGACGACGGCTTCGAGATCGACCCGATCCCCGCCCAGGTCAACGGTGTCCTGTACGGGCGCATCGGTGGTTTGAGTTCCGACGAGTGAAACATCCATCATGGGGACGTTCAATGAATCAAATGCTGGCTCTGTACAACGTTCCCTGATGGGCGAAGACAACCCTTCCCTTGGCGGGCTGCTGCGCGAGCAGGAACTGCAGCAACGCATCGCCGTCCTCGAAGCCGAGTTCTCGCAGGCGCGCGTGCTGGCGCGCGAGCACGCCCGCCTCGAAGCCCAGGTCGAACAGCTGCGCGAAGCCAACGAGCACCTGGTCATGGCCACCGTCAGCGCCCAGTCGCTGCGCGATCTGGCCGAAGCCACCAACCGCCGCCAGACCGAATTCCTCGCCATGCTGGCGCACGAGCTGCGCAATCCGCTGGCGCCGATGAGCATGGCGGCCAGCCTGATGGGAAGCGTCGGTGCATCCTCGCCGCAGCTGGCCCATGTCGCCGGCGTGGTCAGGCGCCAGGTCGACCACATGGCGCGCCTGCTCGACGACCTGCTCGACGCCGCGCGCATCAGCAGCGGCAAGATCACCCTGTCGGCGCGCCCGATGGCGCTGGCCGCCGCCCTCGACCAGGCGGTCGAAACGGTGGCGCCGCGCGTCCGCGAACGCGGCCAGCGCCTCGATGTCGAGCTGCCCGACGAGGTGCTCACCATCGATGGCGACCCGGTGCGCCTGACCCAGGTCTTCGCCAACCTGCTCGGCAATGCGTCCAAGTACACCAGCGACGGCGGCCACATCGTGCTGCGCGCCTGGCGCGCGGACGAGGAAGTGGCGGTCGCGGTGAGCGACAACGGTTCCGGGATCGCCCCCGAGATGCTGCCCCAGGTCTTCAACCTGTTCATCCAGGGGCCGCGTTCGCTGGCCCGCTCGGAGGGCGGCCTCGGTATCGGCCTGAACGTGGTGCGCAACCTGGTGGGCATGCATGGCGGAAGCGTCACGGCCGATAGCGCCGGCGAAGGGAAGGGCAGCACCTTCACGGTCCGCCTGCCGCTGTCCAGCGCGGCTGCGCCGGTGGTGGAGATGCCGACCGGGCCGAGCGCCGCGGACGGCGCCTGCCGCATCCTGCTCATCGAAGACAACGTGGATGCCTGCGATACCCTGCGCACGCTGCTCGAACTGGCCGGCCATGAGGTCGCCGTCGCCTATGACGGCAACGCCGGCCTGGAGGCGGCGCAGGCACGCCGCTACGACATCCTGATCTGCGACATCGGCCTGCCGGGCATGGATGGCCTGGAAATCATGGCGCAGCTGCGCCGTGAACCGCCGCACGGGCGGGCGCCGTTTGCGATCGCCCTGTCCGGCTACGGCCAGGGCGAGGACCGCGAGCGTGCATTCGGCGCGGGTTTCGACCGCTACCTGGTCAAGCCGGCCGCGCCCGACGCCCTGCTCGAGCTGGTCGGCGAGGCGCGCGAGATTCGCGTGGCCTGAGCCCGCCTTAGCGGCCGAGCACGCGCGCCAGGCGCCCGATCGCTTCCTCGATGCGCTCCAGGCGCGTCGCGTACGAGAAGCGCACGTGCCTTGCCGGCGCGGCAAAACCGAAATCATCCCCCGGTACGATCGCCACATGCGCGTCGCGCAGCACCGACCAGGCAAAGGCGGTGCTGTCGCCGGCATGCGCATGCGGCAGGGCCGAGATGTCGGCATACACGTAGAAGGCGCCGTCCGGCATCACCGGCACCCCGAAGCCGAGCTCGCGCAGGGCCGGCACCAGGAAATCGCGGCGGCGCTGGAATTCGCGCCGGCGCTCCTCGTAGATGCCGAGTGCTTCTTGGGTGAAGCAGGCCAGGGCGGCCTGCTGGGCCACGGTCGGGGCGCAGATGAACAGGTTCTGCGCCAGCTTTTCAAACGTCGCCACCAGGGCCTCCGGCACCACCAGCCACCCGAGGCGCCAGCCGGTCATGCTGAAGTATTTCGAGAAGCTGTTGACGGTGATGACATTTGGGTCGAAGGCCAGGGCGCTGACCGGCTTGTGGTCGTAGGACAGGCCCTGGTAGATTTCGTCGATGATGGCGAAGCCGCCGCGTGCACGGACGGCGGTGAGCATGCCGCGCAGCTGTTCCGGCGTCATCGAGGTGCCGGTCGGGTTCGAGGGCGAGGCGACCAGCACGCCGCGCGTGCGTTCGTTCCAGTGTCCTTCGACGTGGGCGGCACTCAGCTGGTAGCGCTCCTCGCTGCCTGCCGGCACCAGGACCGGCTTGCCGCCGAAGCTTGATACGAAATGGCGGTTGCAGGGATAGCAGGGGTCCGGCATCAGGACCTCGTCGCCATCGGCCACCAGGGCGGCGCAGGCCAGCAGCAGGCCGGCCGAGGCGCCGGCGGTGACGACGATGCGGCGCGGGTCGATGTCGAGTCCGTGCACCGCGGCGTAATGGCCGGAGATTGCCTCGTGCAGCTCGCGCAGGCCGAGCGAATCGGTGTATTGGGTGACGCCGCCCTTGATGGCTTCCATCGCCGCATGGGCGACGATGTCCGGGGCGGTGAAATCGGGCTCGCCGACGCTCATGCTGATGACGTCGATGCCGCTGCGCTTCATTTCGCCGGCGGCCTTGACCATTTCCATGACGCGGAAGGGTTCGATGGCGTGGACGCGCTGGGCGACCTGGAGGGCGCGCAGGGCCTGGGTGTCGATGGGGGAAGTGGTAGACATGCCGGAATCCGTAAAATCTGATCCGCCATCTTACCGTAGGGTGGGCGGCTTTGCCGCCCACGCGGTCCAACGAGGCTAGATCAGCCAGTGCGAATCTTCGTCCATCAACTATCACCGCGTGGGCGGGAGACCCGCCCACCCTACGACTTATTGATGGGAATGATGCGTCGCCGTCAGCCTGCGCATCAGCGGCAGCGCCGCCAGCGCAATCAGCGTGCAGCCGATCGCCGCGATGCCCAGCTTGTTGAACAGCCCGGTGTAGACCGGCAAGGTCTGCAGCGGATCGGTCATGCCCTGCGGCACCGCGGCCAGGTTCGCCACCACGCCGCCCAGGTACTGCGAAATGCCGACGGCGACGAAGTAGGCGCCCATCATGAAGCCGCCCATGCGCGCCGGCACGTAGCGGGCGATCATGGCCAGGCCCAGGCCGCTCACCAGGAGTTCGCCCAGCGAGTACAGGCCGTAGCCGGTGATCATGATCCACGACGAGGTCAGGCCGTTCACGGCAAACGCGCCGGCCACGCCGTAGGTGAAGAAGCCGGCTGCCACCACGGCGAAGCCGAGCGCGAACTTGGCGGCGATCGACAGGTCCTTGCCGCTGTTACCGGCGCGGGTGTAGAGCAGGGCCAGCACCGGGCTCAGGACCATGATCCAGATCGCGTTGAGCGCCTGGAACTGGGCCGGCGACCAGGTCCACAGGTGGGCGCCGAACACGGTGAACTCGAGGTCGACGTTACGCAGGGCGAACAGCGACAGCGAGGTCGACATCTGCTGGTAGAAGATGAAGAAGAACACGGTCTGCAAGGTCAATACCAGGGCCGCGATCAGGCCGGCGCGCTCGTTCGGCTGGCTGCTGCGGATCAGGTGGACGAAGATGCCGAGCACGACGAAGCCGGCCACGTACACGAAGGCGCGCGCCAGGTCGCGGTACTCGAGGATGACGGCCGAGGCGGCGACGGCCACGACGCCGCCCGCCAGCACCGCCAGCAGGCGGTTCACGCGCAGCGGCTCCGCGTCCGGCGGCGAGCCGATGTGGCCGATGGTCTTGCGCAGCAGGCCGACCGTCAACAGGCCGACCGTCAGGCCGACGCTGCACACCGCGAAGGCCACGTGCCAGCCCAGGTTGCCGCCATAGGCCGCGTTGACATAGTCCTTGATCCAGGGCGTGGCCAGCATCGAGAAGGTCGAGCCGACGTTCACCGCCATGTAATAGATGGTGAAGGCGCTGTCGATCTTGGAATCGTCGCCCTCGTAGATCTTGCGCACCAGGTTGGCGGTATTGGGCTTGAACAGGCCGTTGCCGACCACGATCACGCCCAGCGCGGAAAAGGTCATCCAGGTGTTGGTGGTCGGCACCGCCATCAGGGCGTAGCCGAGGGTGAGGATGAGCGCGCCCAGGATCATGCAGCGCCGCGTGCCCAGCACCTTGTCGCCGATCCAGCCGCCGATGGCCGGGGCCACGTAGATCAGGGCGGCGGCCGCGCCCCAGACCAGGTTGGCGCGGCTGTCCTCGAAGCCGAGGCGCTGCACCATGAAATACACGATCAGCGCCTGCATGCCGTAGTAGCCGAAGCGCTCCCACAGTTCGATCAGCGCGATCGTGAGGAAGGAGCGGGTCTGGCTCACGGGGTGGGCCGCTTGTGGCGGCATGTCGTTCTTCATGTCTCTCCCTTGTAAGGACGGGCGGCGGAAATGCCGGCACGGATCGGGCGATGCTACGCCAGGCGCATGGAAGATGCAATCTTGACAGGCGTTGCTGCCGATGCGATAACATGTCGTTTTGCCTGGCTCAAACGGGCCGGCATTTTTCGCGCGAGGTATATGTATGAAGCGTCTTCCCGTCCTGTGGTGCGCCGCTGCGGTGCTGGCATGGAGCGGCGTAGCGAGCGCCGCGCCCGCGGCGCCGGCGCGCCCGGTTCCGGCTGCGATGCCGGTGGCCGACCACCACCAGTACGTCTACAGCCCGGCGGCGGCGGCCTTCATGTCGGCCACCAGCGCCATGCATCCGGTGTCGGCGCAGGACCTGATCCCGCAGCTCGACGCGGCCGGCATCGAACGCGCCGCCGTGCTGTCGGTCGCCTATGTCTACGGACAGCCGGCGCGCTCGCTCGCGGAAGAGTATGCGCGGGTGCGCGCCGAGAACGACTGGGCCGCGCGCCAGGCCGCCGAATATCCCGAGCGCCTGGTGGCGCTGTGCAGCGTCGATCCGCTCAGGGACTATGCGCTGGCCGAACTGGCGCGCTGCGCCGCCAGCCCGGAGTTCGGGCGCGGCATCAAGCTGCAGCCGGCTTCAGGCGGCGCCCTGCTGGACGACCCGCAGCAGGTCGAGCGCCTGCGCCGCGTGTTCCGCTCGGCCAATGCGCGCGGCATGGCGATCGTCCTGCAGCTGCAGGAGACCGGCGTGCGCGAGGCGCGCCTGCTGCTCGAGCAGCTGTTGCCGCATGCGCCCGACGTTCCGGTCCAGGTCGCGTATACGGGCGACAAACCCGGTGCGCGCGGCGCTTCGCCGCAGCTGGCTGCGCTGGCGGTGCTGGCCGATGCCGCCGCGCGCCGGGATCCGCGCATGCGCCACGTCTGGGTCGACGTCACGGCCTTCGCCCGCCCCGGCCTGACGGCCGCCGACGCGCGCCGTCTGGTGCGGCGCCTGCGCCAGGTCGGCATGGAGCGGGTGCTGTACGGCTCCGACACCGAGATCGGCATGGACGTGCGCCCGCGCGAGGCCTGGGCGGCCTTCCGCAGCCTGCCGCTCACCGATGCCGAAGCGGCGCGGGTGGCGAACAACGTGATGTCCTACCTGCGCTAGGCGTGGCTTGGAGGTCGCGGCTGTACTTTAATTACATTGCCACTTTTTCAGCTGGCGAATTTCTGTCATGCTCTCGGTTGCGACCAACGACAACAACCGAGACCCCATGACGAAAACCACGATCGCCCGGCTTCTCCTGTGCCTGATGGCCAGTCCCATCGCCTACGCTCAGAATGCCGAGCGCCAGCTGCAAGGCCATACCCTCAACCGGAACACGCTGGAGCTGGCCACCAGTGACGGCCGCTACCTGATCAAGCCGTATTCGGCCCATGTAGTCGAGACTACATTTATCCCGAATGGCCAGCAGCACGACCCGGCCTCGCACGCGGTGGTGCTGCCGCCCGCCGGCATCCAGGCCAGCCTCAAGGCCGAAGGGAACCGGATCGAATTCGCCACCCCGGGCATCACGGTCGTGGTCGACCGCAAGCCCTTCCGCATCAGCTACCTGTACAAAGGCAAGCCGCTGGTGGCGGAGAAGGGCGGTTACGCCAAGGGCGACAAATTCGAGACCATCGAATTTGCGCTGGAAGACGGCGAGGCCCTGTACGGCGCCGGCGCGCGCGCGGTCGGCATGAACCGCCGCGGCAACCGCTTCCAGCTGTACAACAAGGCCGACTACGGCTACGGTAAGACCTCACAACTGCTCAACTACACGATCCCGGTCGCGCTGTCCTCGAAAAAGTATGCGATCCACTTCGACAACCCGCAGGTCGGCTTCCTCGACTTCGACAGCCGCAGGGACGGCACGCTGCGCTACGAAGTGATCGGCGGGCGCAAGACCTACCAGGTGGTGGCCGGCGATAGCTGGGCAGATGTCATGGCCAACTATACGAGCCTGACCGGACGCCAGCCGCTGCCGCCGCGCTGGGCCTTCGGCAACTTCGCGAGCCGCTTCGGCTACAAGAGCGAGGCCGAGACCCGCGCCGTGGTCGACCGTTTCGCCGCCGAGAAGATCCCGCTCGACGCCGTCGTGCTCGACCTGTACTGGTTCGGCAAGGAGGTCAAGGGCACGATGGGCAACCTGGCCTGGGACCGCGACACCTTCCCGACCGCCGAGAAGATGATGGCCGACTTCGACAAGAAAGGCGTGAAGACCATCGTCATCACCGAGCCTTTCGTCCTGACGACCTCGTCGCGCTGGCAGGAAGCGGTGCAGCACAAGGTGCTGGCGCTTGATTCCGCCGGCAAGCCGGCCACCTACGACTTCTACTTCGGGAACACCGGCCTGGTCGACCTGTACACCCAGCAGGGCCGCGACTGGTTCTGGAACATCTACAAGGAGCTCAAGAACGGCGGCGTGGGCGGCTGGTGGGGCGACCTGGGCGAGCCGGAAGTGCACCCGTCCTGGGTGCGACACGGTGGCGGAAAGACGGCCGACCAGGTCCACAACGTCTACGGACACGACTGGGCGCGCCTGATCGCGGAAGGCTACCAGAAGGACTTCCCGAACGAGCGTCCCTTCATCCTGATGCGTGCCGGCTACTCGGGCTCGCAGCGCTTCGGCATGATCCCGTGGTCGGGCGACGTCAGCCGCGGCTGGGGCGGCCTGCAATCGCAGATGGAGATCTCGCTCCAGATGGGCATGCAGGGCCTGGGCTACATGCACTCGGACCTGGGCGGTTTCGCGGGTCCGGTGCTGGACGACGAGCTGTACGTGCGCTGGCTGCAGTACGGCGTGTTCCAGCCGATCTTCCGGCCGCACGCGCAGTCCGAGGTGGCGCCGGAGCCGGTGTTCCGCTCCGAGCGGACCAAGGTGCTGGCGCGCGAAGCGGTCTGGCTGCGCTATGCCATGCTGCCGTATAACTACACGCTCGGTTTCGAGAACAGCCAGACCGGCATGCCCTTGATGCGCCCGGTGCTGTTCGAGGAAGACGAGGCGACCACGATGTCCTCGACCTATCTGTGGGGCCGGGACTTCCTGGTGGCGCCGATCGTGGAACCGGGCGCCACCCGCAAGGAAGTGCACTTCCCGGTCAAGGATAGTGTCTGGTTCGATTTCCACACCGGCGAGAAGCACCGGGGCGGCATCCTTGAAGTGGTCAAGCCCGAAGAGGCGCACATCCCGGTGTACGTGCGCGCCGGCGCCTTCATCCCGATGGCGAAGGTGGTGCAGACCACGCGCGACTACTCGACCCGCCACATCGACCTGCACTACTACCATGACGCCAGCGTCGCCAGCGGCGAGGGCAAGATGTACGACGACGACGGCGAAACAGCCGACGCCTACGCCAAGGGCAAGTACGAGATCGTGCGCTTCGCCAGCAGCTATGCGAACGGCAAGCTCGAGATCGGCCTGCAGACCGAGACCGGCAAGGCGCTGCTGCCTGCCGAGCGCGGTTTCGCGCTCAAGGTGCACAACGTGGAGAAGAAGCCGCGCGCTGTGACGGTGGACGGGCGTACCGTGGCCTTCACCTGGAACAGCCGCCACAAGCTGCTGGAAGTGCCGCTGGCGGCGCGCAAGCAGCCGGCAAGCAAGGTGGCGATCACGCTCTGATCCCGGCCACCACCCTCAAGACCGTCGCTCCGGCGCAGGCCGGACTAAGTTTGTTCGCAGCTCGCTAGCAGAACTTGGAGGGAATAATGCCAGTGGCATTATTCCCGCCTGCGCCGGGATGACGTGCACAGGAAGCAGGCCAACTTTTGGCAGTATCAGCGCGTCACGATCAGGCGCAGGCCCAGGCCCACGAAAATGGCGCCGGCAATCCGATCCAGCCACATCCCGGCGCGCGGCGTGCGGTTCAGCCACTGTCCGATCGTGCCGGAAAAGTAGCCCAGCAGCCCGAACAGCACGGCCGCCTGCACGGTAAAGATCAGTCCCAGCCAGGCGATCTGCCAGTTCGCATCTCCGCGCGAAGCCACCACGAACTGCGGCAAGAAGGAGAGGAAGAACAGCACCACCTTCGGGTTGATGGCATTGGCCAGCAGTCCCTTGAAGAACAGCTGGCGCGCCGACTCGTCCGGGACGCTACCCGCTACTTGCGCCGCGCCGCGGCTGCGCAACGCCCCGATGCCCATCCAGATCAGGTACAGCCCACCGGCGATCTTGAGCGCCGTGAAGGCGATGGGCGAGGACGCGATCAGGGCGCTCACGCCGATCACCGCCAGCAGGGTGTGGTTCAGGCAGCCGAGCGCGCAGCCCAGGCCGAAGGCGATGCCGCGCGCCCGTCCCTTGGCGATCCCGGCGCCCAGCACCATCATGTTGTCTGGACCCGGCGAGAGCGTGATCAGGATGGCGGCGGTGAGGAAGCCGAAGAATTGTTCGGGCGTGAGCATGGTGGAACGGGCTGGTCATGAAACGGACCAGCATCATAGCGCAAGGGCGCCCAAACTTTGCAACTCGATAACGCTCAAGCCTTTGGCTGCACCACCGCATCCATGTCCAGTTCGACCCAGGTCGGCGCGTGGTCGCTCGGCTTTTCTTTGGCACGCTGGAACTTGTCGACGCCTGCGGCGCGCAGCGCCGGCGCCAGGGCAGGGCTGAGCAGCAGGTGGTCGATGCGGATGCCGGCATCGCGCCCGAAGGCGTTGCGGAAGTAATCCCAGAAGGTGTAGACCACCTGGTCCGGGTACAGGGCGCGCAGCGAGTCGGTCCAGCCCTGCGACATCAGGCGTTCGAAGGCGGCGCGCGATTCGGGGCGGAATAGGGCGTCGTCCACCCAGCGTTCTGGCTTGTAGACGTCGAGCTCGGTCGGGATCACGTTGAAGTCGCCGCACATCACGACCGGCACCCTGGCTTCGAGCAGCTCGGCGCCGCGCGCGATCAGCCGCTCGAACCAGGCCAGCTTGTAGTCGAACTTCGGGCCGGGCGCCGGGTTCCCATTCGGCAGGTACAGGCCGCAGACGACCAGGCCCTGGTAGACCGCCTCGATGTAGCGGCTCTGTTCGTCCGTCGGGTCGCCCGGCAGGCCGCGCTGCAGCTCCTGGGCCGGGCCGTCGCGGGTCAGGATGGCGACGCCGTTCCAGCTCTTCTGGCCGTGCCAGATCGCGTGGTAGCCGGCCTCAACGATCGCCGCCTCGGGGAATTTTTCCTGCGGCGCCTTCAGCTCCTGCAGGCAGACCACGTCCGGGCGGCGTTCTTCGAGGTACTCGAGCAGGGCGCTCAGACGGGCGCCAATTCCATTCACGTTGTAGGTCACGACCAGCATCTTGCCTCCGTAGCATTCTTCATTGCTTGCCACTCTAGCATGCCGGAGCATCAACATGGACGACTGAAGATTTCTCGGTGCTTATAGTCGAGAACGCATTTTCTTATGGCAAATTGATCGTTCGGCCATGCAAGATCATGCTCTATACTGCTGTGATCGAAATTTTTTGCAGTTGGAGAAGAACATGTTCACCCGCCGTCACATCCTCATTGGCGCAGTCGCCCTGTCCGCCACCATGTTTGCGTCCGCCGCGCAGGCCGACCAGCTCGCGGACATCAAGAAGAAAGGCGAGATCGTGTTCGGCGTGCTGGGCACCGACGAGCCGAACAGCTTCATCGATCCCAAGACCCGCCAGCTGGTGGGTTACGAGATCGACATCGCCACCGCGGTCGCGAAGAAGATCGGCGTCACGCCCAGGTTCAAGCAGATGTCGGTCTCGGCCCGCATCCCCGAGCTGCAGCAGGGCCACGTCGACGTGCTGGCCGCCACGCTCACCCACAACAAGGAACGCGAATCGCAGGTGGACTTCGCGCTGACCCACTTCGTGACCGGCTCGAAGGTCATGGTGCGCGCGGGTAGCGGCATCACCGCGCTGCCCCAGCTGGCCGGCAAGAAGGTCGTCACGGTACGCGGCGGCACCCAGGAAACCAATATCCGCAAGGCGGTGCCGAACGTGGAGGTGGTCACCTTCGAGAACACCCAGCAGGCCTTCCAGGCCCTGCGCCAGGGCAAGGGCGTTGCCTACGTCAACGACGAGTCCTCGCTGCTGGCCGACTACGGCAAGCTGGGCGCGGCCGCCAAGGGCTTCACCATCCTGCCGACCAGCATCGGCGTCGAGTCGATCGCGCTCGGCCTGCGCAAGGGCGAGAAGAACCTGAAGGCGGTGGTCGACGAGACCCTGCGCGGCCTGGAAGCGAGCGGCGAAGCCGAGAAACTGTTCAACAAGTGGTATGGCCCGGGCACCCGCCCCAACATCGCCAAGCGCAGCTTCAAGATCAGCACCGACAAGATCTAAGTCCGAGCCTTGCAGTTTTTCGACCCCAGCATCCTGGAATCCGGCCAGTACCATGACTGGCTGGTGCAGGGTCTCATCCTGTCGCTCCAGCTGACAGCAAGCAGTTTCGTGATTGCCCTGCCGTTCGGCGCCATCCTCGCGGTGATGCGCACCTCCGGCTTCGCGCTGGCGCGCGGAGTCGCTTCGACAATTATCGAAGCGATCCGCAACGTGCCGCTGCTGGCGCACTTGCTGTTCTGGTATTTCGCCTTCCCCGAGCTGCTGCCCGAGGGCGCGCGCGAATTCCTGTACGCGCACAACCCGGAAGCCGTGTGCGCCGTGATCGCGCTGTCGTTGTACAGCGGGGTGCACATGGCCGAAGACATCCGCAGCGGCATCCGCGCCGTGCCGCCCAGCCAGCTGGAGGCTGCCCGTTCGCTAGGCCTGGGCCGCCTGGCCAGCGTGCGCCTGGTGCTGCTGCCGCAGGCCTTCCGCGCGGCGACCCCGCCGCTGCTCTCGCAGACCGTCAACCTGTGGAAGGACACCAGCGTGGCCACCGTCATCGGCGCCGCCGAACTGATGTACCAGGCCGCGCGCGTCGAAACCAGCAGCTTCCGCAGCCTGGAAGCCTTCAGCTTCGCCACCCTGGCCTACCTGAGCGTGTCGCTGCTGATTTCCTTCGCCGCCTGGCTGTTCCAGCGGCGCTACCCGGTCCGTCCGGCATGAGGCGCCCGTGCTGAACGCAATGATCGAACTCATCGACACCTACTGGCTGTATTTCCTGGTCGGCCAGTATCCGGAAGGCCCGCTGGGCGGCCTGGCGCTGACCGTGCTGCTGTCGCTTGGCGCGCTGCTGCTGGCGATGCCGCTCGGCCTGCTGCTGGGCGTGGCGCGCGTGAGCAGCCAGCGCGCGATCCGTTGGCCGACCGCCGCGCTGGTGCAGCTGGTGCGCGCCGTGCCGCTGCTGCTGGTGGTGTTCTGGGTCTACTTCTTCCTGCCGGCCGTCACCGGCGTCAAGACCGGACAGGTGACCACCATGCTGATGGTGCTGGTGCTGTTCGACGGCATCTACCTGGCCGAGATCGTCGCAAGCGGCATCCGCGCGCTGTCGAAGGGCCAGCTGGAAAGCGCCCGCTCGTTGGGCCTGTCCTACCCGCAGGCGCTGCGCCTGGTGGTGCTGCCGCAGACCTTGCGCAACGGCCTGCCCTCGATCGTCAGCCAGCTGGTCTCGACCATCAAGGCGACCTCGCTCGGCTACATCATCGGCCTGTCGGAAGTGTCCTTCATCGCTACCCAAGTGAATACCCTGGTGTTCACGCAGGCGGTCGAGGTGTACCTGATCCTGGCGCTGACCTATTTCATCCTCTGTTTCGGCCTGTCCCGCCTGGCCTTCCTGCTCGAGCGCCGCTTATCAAGCAAGCGCGCCGTGCAGCTTCAATAAAAAGGGTGTGAACGATGATCGTTCTCGATAAAGTCAACAAGTGGTACGGCGATTACCATGCGCTTCGCGATGTCAGCGAACACGTGGAGAAAAACGAAGTCGTGGTCGTGTGCGGCCCGTCCGGTTCCGGCAAGTCGACCCTGATCCGCACTCTGAACCGCCTGGAAGAAATCGATGGCGGCAGCATCGCCATCGACGGTCGCGACATCCATGCCAAGGGGCTCGACGTCAACGCACTGCGCGCCGGCATCGGCTTCGTATTCCAGCACTTTAACTTGTTCCCGCACCTGACGGTGCTGGAGAACTGCACGCTGGCGCCGGTCAACCTGAAACGATCCACGCCGAAGGAAGCACGCGAATACGCGATGCAACTGCTGGAACAGGTGGGCCTGGCGCACAAGCGTGACGCCTACCCGAACGCGCTCTCGGGCGGCCAGCAGCAGCGCGTGGCGATCGCCCGCGCGCTGGCGATGCGTCCGCCGATCATGCTGTTCGACGAACCGACCAGCGCGCTCGATCCGGAGATGGTGGGCGAGGTGCTGGGGGTGATGCGTTCGCTGGCGGGGCAGGGCATGACCATGGTGTGCGTGACCCACGAGATGGGCTTCGCGCGCGAGGTCGCGGACCGGGTCATCTTCATGAGCGAAGGGCAGATCCTCGAGCGCGCCAAACCGGAAGACTTCTTCACCCATCCGCAGCACCCGCGCGCGCAGCAGTTCCTGGCGGACCGCCGGCGCGCCTGAGCGGCCTTATTCCGTCGGCGCTTCGGGCGGATACAGGATCTGTGTTCCGCTGACCCGGGCGAAAGGCGTGAGCGTATGCGGCTTGGTCTTGCCCTTGTTGATGATGTGCTCGGCCGGCACGCCGCGCACCGCCAGTGCGTCCGCCACCATCGAGCGGTGGCAGCGCCAGGGCACGGCCTCGGCGCACATCAGCGCGCAGCGTGTCGACTGCGCCATGCGCGCCACGATGTCGACGTGCTCGTTGAATTCCGGCGACTGCATGTGGTCCGCATAGCCGCGAAACGAGGCATTGCGCCAGGCGCCATTCGGCGTGTCCTTGCGCGCCTTGCGCAGGCCGCCCAGTTCGCGGATGTATTCGTAGCCGATGCCCGCCTTGGCCAGCGAATCCGGCAACTGGTCCTGCCCGAACTGCGGGTTGTGGCGCGACTTCGGCACGGTCCTGATGTCGAGCACACGCTCGATGCCGTGCTCGCGCAGCAGGCCGATGAATTCCTCGATCGGGCGGTTCGAGTGGCCGATCGTGTAGACCGCTTCCATGCCTGAGTCCTCCTCGACTGTGTCGCGGCCATTGTCGCCCGCCGGCCCGTTTTGCGGCGCGCAACTGCGGATGTGATAGCGTTATGCCGGTTCGACAACGACAACGAGTAGACCGGGATGATTTACGAAGGAAGCTGCCACTGCGGGCAGGTGGCATTCGAAGCGGAAGGGGAAATCGATGGCGCCCTGGCCTGCAACTGCTCGATCTGCAGGCGCAAGGGTTCGCTGCTATGGTTTATCGCGCGCGACAAGCTGCGCCTCAAGACGCCGGAAGAGGCGGCCAGCACCTACACCTTCAACCAGCATGTGATCAAGCACCGCTTCTGCCCGAACTGCGGGATCCATCCGTATGGCGAGGGAGTCGATCCGAAGGGGAATGCGATGGCGGCGGTGAACCTGCGCTGTGTCGAGAACCTCGACCTGGACAGCGTCCCGGTGCACCATTATGACGGGCGCTCGCACTGAATTTCGCGCCAAGCGCCCTTACCCCGTACAATGCGCCCCCGATTCCCACACGTACGACACCAGCATGGAAAACATCGACCAGCGTTACCTTGTCCAGCAAAACAAGCGCACCGACGAAGGCAAGAAACCCCCCGTATTTGCCAGGGTCATGCGCAGCAAGGAGGGCAAGTTCGAAGGCGTGTCCTTTATCCGGAACAAGGAAAAAGCGACCGTGATGACGGTCGCCGAAGCCGAAGAGGTGGTCCGTTGGGCGAAGCAAAAGAAGGGCAATGCCCAGGAGTACGACACCAGGATCATCTGCGTCGGCCAATAAGGCCGGCAGCCCTCAGAACTGCTCGTCGGGGCCCAGGTAGCGCCATTGCCCCGGCGGCAGATCGCCCAGCTTGACTTTACCGATGCGCACCCGCTTCAGGCCGAGCACCTTCAGCCCGACCATGTCGCACATGCGGCGGATCTGGCGCTTGCGGCCCTCCCTCAGGGTAAAGCTGAGCTGGTCCTCGTTCTGCCAGCGCACCTTGGCCGGCAGCAGCGGCTTGCCGTCCATCCACAGGCCGTGGTTGAGCTTTTTCAGGTCGGCGTCCGGCAGCGTACCCGGTTTGGTGTACTGCACCCGCACCAGGTATTCCTTGTCGACCGCACTGTTCTCGCCAATGAGCTGCTTGGCGATGCGGCCGTCCTGGGTCAGCACCAGGAGGCCCACCGAGTCGATGTCCAGGCGCCCGGCCGGGACCAGGCTGCGCAGCTGGGTCGGGTGGAACTGTTCGGGCGAAGGATCGTCCGGCCAGCGGTTCTCCGGTTTGATCAGGGTGACGGCCGGCTTGTAGCCGTCCTCGGCCTGGCCGCTGACGTAGCCGACCGGCTTGTTGATCAAAACCGTCACGCGCTTGGACTGCTCGGCCGCGGCCTGGCGCTCGACGGTGATCTTCTGGTGCGGCAGCACCTTGCTGCCCAGCTCGGAGACGACCTTGCCGTCCACCCGCACCCAGCCTTTGGCGATCCAGTCATCGGCTTCGCGGCGCGAGGACAGGCCGAGTTCGGACATACGTTTGGAGAGGCGGACAGGTTCGGTCATCGGGAAAACAAGGAAAAAGAAGGTTAAATCTTGAGGGCGTCGAGCAGGTCGGTCTCGAGCTGCACCTGGCTGCGCGGGTTGTTGAGCGCGGCGCCGTCGATCAGGAACACGTCTTCGACACGCTCGCCCAGGGTCATGATTTTGGCAGTGTGCAGGTTGATGCGGTAGCGCGTCAGCACGCTGGCGATCGCGTACAGCAGGCCCGGGCGGTCGTTGGCGGCCACCGACAGCACATGGAACTGGCCACGCTCGTCGGGTCGAAGGTCGACGGTCGGCGTGACCGGGAACGTGCGCGACAGGCGCGACAGGCGCCCGCGCGTCGGCGGCGGCAGGGCTTCCTGGGCCAGCAGCTGCGCGCACAGCTCGTGCTCGATCAGGCTGATGATGTCGCGGTAGCTGCCGGCGAAGTTGTCCTCGGTGACGAGGAAGGAGTCGAGCGCGTAGCCGTGGCGCGTGGTGTGGATCTTGGCGTCGAGAATGCTGAAGTTCTTGCGGTCGAAGTAGCTGCAGATGCGCGCGAACAGGTCCGGCTGGTCCTTCACGTACACCGCCACCTGCAGGCCTTCGCCGATCGGCGCCAGGCGCGCCTTCACCACAGGCTTGTCGCTGTCGACCTTGTCGTGCAGGGCGCGCGTCTGCCAGGCGATGTCGGAGGCATCGTGGCGCAGGAAATAGACCACGTCGAGCTGCTTCCACAGGGGCTCGTGGGCGGTGGCGGACAGGCCGAACAGGCGCAGCGTGGCCAGCGCCTCTTTCTGGCGCGCGCGCAGTTCGCGGTCGGCGCTGTGCGGCTCGCCGCCCAGCACGCGCAGGGTCACCTTGTACAGGTCCTCTAACAGCTTGGCCTTCCAGGCATTCCAGACTTTCGGGCTGGTGCCGCGGATGTCGGCGACCGTGAGCAGGTAGAGCGCGGTCAGGTGGCGTTCGTCCTTCACCAGGTTGGCGAAGGCCTGGATCACGTCCGGGTCCGACAGGTCCTGCTTCTGGGCCACCGTCGACATGGTCAGGTGCTGCTGCACCAGGAACACCACCAGTTCGGTATCTTCTTCGCCGATGCCGTGGCCGCGGCAGAAGTCGGCCGCGTCCTGCATGCCCAGCTCCGAATGGTCGCCGCCGCGGCCCTTGGCGATGTCGTGGAACAGGGCGGCCACGTAGAGCAGCCAGCGGTCGCGGAAATTGGCGATCAGCCCGCTGCAGAACGGGTATTCGTGGGCATGCTCGGGCATCGTGAAGCGGCGCAGGTTGCGCACCACCATCATGATGTGCTGGTCCACCGTGTAGACGTGGAACAGGTCGTGCTGCATCTGGCCGATGATGCTGCGGAAGGCCGGCAGGTAGCGACCCAGCACGCCCATGTCGTTCATGCGCCGCAGCGCGTGCAGCAGGCCCACCGGGGCCTTCAGGATGCGCAGGAACAGGGCCTTGTTGGCTGGATTTGCGCGGAACTCAGCGTCGATCACGTTCCGCGCATGCCACAGGGCGCGGATGGTGCGCGCCGTCATGCCCTTGATGTCGGGCCGTTCGGTCATGGCCACGAACACGCCCAGCACCGTCGAGGGATGGCGCTCGAAAGTGTCGTCGTGCGCGATGTCGATGAAGCCGTTGACCTCGTTGAAGTGCGCCTGGAAGTCGCCGCCGATGGGCAGCTTCGCCGCCGGACGCGGGAACAGCTGCGCCTCGATGTTCTGCAGCATGATGGTGTTCATCTGGGTGACCACCTTGGCCGCCCAGTAGTAGCGCTGCATCAGGAATTCGCTGGCGCGGCGTCCTTCGGCATTCTCCAGGCCGAAGGTCTTGGCGATCGCGGTCTGGACGTCGAACACCAGCCGGTCTTCGCGCCGTTTGGTGTGCAGGTGCAGGCGCACCCGGATGTCCTTGAAGGCGTACTCCTTTTCCATCAGCTGGCGCGCCTCGGCGCGGGTGATCAGCTTGGCGCGCGCCATCTGGCTCCAGGATTCGGCCAGGCCGGCGGCCTTGGCCACCCACATGATCACCTGCAGGTCGCGCAGCGCGCCCGGGCTTTCCTTGACGTTGGGCTCGAGGGCGAAGGCGGTGTACTCGTACTTGGCGTGGCGCAGCCGCATCTCGGCGGTCTTGGCCTGGAAGAAGGCTTGCGGGTCGAGGGCCTCGCGGTAGCGCCGGCGCAGCTCGTCGAACAGGAGTTCGTCGCCGGCCACCAGGCGCGCTTCCAGCAGGCTGGTCTGCACCGTGATGTCGGCGCGCGACTCGACCAGGCACTCGTCCACGGTGCGGATGCTGTGGCCGATTTCCAGGCCCAGGTCCCAGAACAGCTGCACCAGGCTTTCCAGCTTGGCCTGGGTGAGGGCGTCGGCCGGCTGGCCCAGCAGGACCAGCAGGTCGACGTCGGAATAGGGGAAGAGTTCGCCGCGGCCGTAGCCGCCCACGCCCACCAGCGCCGTATTGGCAGGCAGGCCGGCCGCGCGCCAGGCATCGAGCAGGATGCCGTCGACGCAGTTGCGCAGTCCGCGCAGCAGCTTTTCCGGCTTGCCGTCCTGGTGGAAGGCGTCGATCAGGGCCTGGCGCTCGGCCTTGAGCCGTTGCCGCAATTCGGCACGCGAGCTGTCGAGGAGCGCGGGCTGGCCCATGATCGATTCCTTCGCTCAGGCCGGGACGGCGGCGCCCTGGTCCAGCAGCGGCAGCACGATGCTTGGGGGCGGCGGGCTGCCGGCCGACATGGTCAGCACCTCGACGCCGGTCTCGGTGACCAGCACGGTGTGTTCCCACTGCGCCGACAGGCTGCGGTCCTTGGTCTTGATGGTCCAGCCGTCCGGCATCTCGCGGATCTCCCGGCGGCCGGCATTGATCATCGGCTCGATGGTGAAGATCATGCCGGGCACCAGCTCTTCGCCGGTGCCGGGACGGCCGTAGTGCAGCACCTGCGGCTCTTCGTGGAACACGCGGCCCACGCCATGGCCGCAGAACTCGCGCACTACGCTGTAGCCGTGCTTCTCGGCGTGCTGCTGGATCGCGAAGCCGATGTCGCCCAGGCGGTTGCCCGGCTTGACCTTGGCGATGCCCAGCCACATGCATTCGAAGGTGACTTCGGACAGGCGCTTTGCCAGGATCGAGGGCTCGCCGACCAGGAACATGCGGCTGTTGTCGCCGTGGAAACCTTCCTTGGTGATCGGGGTAATGTCGATGTTCAGCGCATCGCCGCTCTTGAGCACGCGGTCGCCCGGGATGCCGTGGCAGATGACGTCGTTGACCGAGGCGCAGATCGAGCCGGGGAAGGGCGGGTAGCCCGGCGGCGCGTAGTTCAGGGTGGCCGGGACGGTGCCCTGCACGTTGATCATGTAGTCCTTGGCCAGGCGGTCCAGTTCGCCGGTAGTGACGCCGGGCTTGACGAAGGGCGTGATGTAGTCGAGCACTTCCGAGCCGAGCCGGCAGGCGACGCGCATGCCTTCGATTTCTTCCGGGGTCTTGGGGATGGAGGCCATGTTCTTATCCTGCAAAAATGTGGTGATATTGCGCCATTATAAGGGATGGCGGGTCCCCGTAGGTGGGCCGGTCGTCCCGCCGAGGCCGGGAATCCGGTATCGACCCCGCACGCACATCTTGAAAAGCGGACCAAATCCCGCTAGAATCTCGGGTTGCTCGTATTCGCATCGAGCAATGTTGTAAAAATCATCTTTTAAATGAAATCGCGAACGTGGCCGCCAAAGGGTGCCTGCTAGGTGACTGGCTACGTTCAAGACCCAACCCTGGAGAATTACATGTCCGTTACTATGCGTGAAATGCTGGAAGCCGGTATCCACTTCGGCCACCAGACCCGTTTCTGGAACCCGAAAATGGCGCCGTTCATCTTCGGTCATCGCAACAAGATCCACATCATCAACCTGGAAAAGACCATGGCGATGTACCAGGATGCGATGAAGACCATCAAGCAGATCTCGGCCAACCGCGGCACCATCCTGATGGTCGGCACCAAGCGCCAGGCCCGCGACATCATCGCCGCCGAAGCGCAGCGCGCAGGCGTGCCTTACGTCGACCAGCGCTGGCTGGGCGGCATGCTGACCAACTTCAAGACCATCAAGACCTCGATCAAGCGCCTGAAGGACATGGAAGCCCTGGTCGAGTCGGGTGAAGTCGAGAAGCTGTCGAAGAAAGAAGCGCTGATGTTCTCGCGCGAAATGGTCAAGCTGCAGAAGTCGATCGGCGGCATCAAGGAGCTGGGCGGCGTGCCGGACGCGATCTTCGTCGTCGACGTCGGCTACCACAAGGGCGCCATCACCGAAGCCGGCAAGCTGGGCATCCCGGTCATCGGCGTGGTCGATACCAACCACTCGCCGGAAGGCGTCACCCACGTGATCCCGGGTAACGACGACTCGTCGAAGGCGATCACCCTGTACGCACGCGGCGTCGCCGATGCGATCCTGGAAGGCCGCGCCAACGCCACCAACGAAGTCGTTGAGATGGTCAAGGCCGCCGGCGACGACTTCGTCGAAGTTTCCGAGCAGGCATAATGCAGGGCAGGTGAGACCTGCCTGAGTATTGAAGGGGCGCCGAGCCATAGCACGAGCGCCCCTTTTTTTAAGCACGACGCTTAGCAATAAATTATCGTCCGGATGTCCGTGGGACATGTGGGCCTCTACATCAAATATTTGGGAGAATTCAACATGGCAGCTATTACCGCAGCGATGGTTGGTGAACTGCGCGCGAAGACCGACGCGCCGATGATGGAATGCAAGAAGGCACTGACCGAAGCCGAAGGCGACATGGGCCGTGCCGAAGAGATCCTGCGCGTCAAACTGGGCGGCAAGGCATCGAAGGCAGCATCGCGTATCACCGCCGAAGGCGTGGTCGCCGCTTACATCTCGGGCAACATCGGCGCGCTGGTTGAAATCAACAGCGAAACCGACTTCGTCGCCAAGAACGACGACTTCCTGGCCATGGCCAACCTGGCAGCCCGCCTGGTCGCCGAGCAGAACCCGGCCGACGTCGCCGCCCTGGCAGCCCTGCCGCACGAAGGCAAGACCTTCGATGACGTGCGTACGGCACTGATCGGTAAAATCGGCGAGAATATGACCGTTCGCCGCTTCCAGCGCTTCGAAACCACCGCCAAGCTGGCTTCGTACCTGCACGGCGCCCGTATCGGCGTCATGGTCGAGTTCGAAGGCGACGACCAGGTCGGCAAGGACGTGGCGATGCACATCGCTGCAATGAAGCCGGTTTCCCTGTCGGCAGAGCAAGTGCCTGCTGAACTGATCGAGAAAGAGCGTTCGGTTGCTCAGCTGAAAGCCCAGGAAGACGCCGACAAGGCCGTCGCCGAAGGCAAGCAGCCGCAGTCGGCCGAGATCGTCGCCAAGCGTATCGACGGCTCGGTGCAGAAGTACCTGAAGGAAGTCTCGCTGCTGAACCAGGCATTCGTGAAGAACGACAAGCAGTCGATCGAGCAGTACCTGAAGGCCTCGAACGCCAGCGTGAAGGCATTCACGATGTACGTCGTCGGCGAAGGCATCGAGAAGAAGGTAGACGACTTCGCAGCAGAAGTCGCAGCCCAGATGGCTGCCAACAAGCAGTAATCAACAAAGCGGGCCGTAAGGCCCGTTTTTGTAGGGTGCTGCCGCGTGCGTCGGTAGGCGCGCGCAGCGGCAGCCCGAACAGCCATCTGTATTGCAGATGAGATCGCCAGCCACGAGCCGGCGGTCGGACCCGAATTCGAAACACAACATAGGAGCCGCTTCATCATGACAAAACCAGCCTACCAACGAGTCCTCCTCAAACTGTCTGGCGAAGCGCTGATGGGTGACGACCAGTTCGGCATCAACCGCGCAACCATCGACCGCATGGTCGCCGACGTGGCGGAAGTGGCGAAGCTGGGCGTGCAGGTGGCGGTCGTGATCGGCGGCGGCAACATCTTCCGCGGCGTGGCCCCGGGCGCCCAGGGCATGGACCGCGCCACCGCGGACTACATGGGCATGCTCGCCACCGTCATGAACGCCCTGGCCCTGGCCGATTCGATGCGCCACGTGGGCATCACCGCGCGCGTGATGTCGGCGATCAGCATCGAGCAGGTGGTCGAGCCCTACGTGCGCCCGAAGGCCCTGCAGTACCTGGAAGAGGGCAAGGTCGTGGTGTTCGCCGCCGGCACCGGCAATCCCTTCTTCACCACCGATACCGCCGCCGCCCTGCGCGGCGCCGAGATCTCGGCCGAGATCGTCCTGAAGGCAACCAAGGTCGACGGCGTCTACACCGCCGACCCGAAGAAGGACCCGAACGCCACCCGCTACAATTCGATCTCCTTCGACGAGGCGATCGCCAAGAACCTGCAGGTGATGGACGCTACCGCGTTTGCCCTGTGCCGTGACCAGAAGCTGCCGATCAAGGTCTTCTCCATCGTCAAGCCCGGCGCAATGAAAGCCGTGATCATGGGTGAAGACGAGGGTACACTGGTACACGTTTGAGTTTCGTTTCAAAAATTAAAATATAGGAGTGCAGCATGTCCTTAGCTGACGTCAAGAAGAACGCGCAGGAGCGCATGACCAAGTCCATCGAGACCCTGCGGGCCAACCTGGCCAAGGTCCGTACCGGCCGCGCCCACGCCGGCATCCTCGATTCCGTGATGGTCGAATACTACGGTTCGCCGGTCCCGCTGTCGCAGGTGGCCAACCTGACCCTGATCGACGCCCGCACCATCGGCGTGGCGCCGTTCGAAAAGAAAATGGCGAGCACTATCGAAAAGGCGATCCGCGACTCCGACCTGGGCCTAAACCCGTCGTCGCAGGGCGACATGATCCGCGTGCCGACCCCGCCGCTGACCGAAGAGCGCCGCAAGGAAATGGTCAAGCTGACCAAATCGGAAGGCGAGGACGCCAAGATTGCCGTGCGCAACATCCGCCGCGACGCCAACGAAGCCGTCAAGAAAATGGTCAAGGACAAGACCGCGTCGGAAGACGACGAGCGCCGCTCGGCCGACGAGATCCAGAAGCTGACCGACAAGTTCGTTGCCGAGATCGACAAGCTGCTGGCCGAAAAAGAAAAAGACATCATGACGGTGTAATACTGGGCACCGCGAGCGATCCTCACTCGCGCCCAGGCGGACCGGTCCCGGTATTAATACCGCGGCCGGTCCGACTCCCTTTAAGACCCAGCTGGAAGCAAAGATGTTCAAAAGTTCGACCACTGTCATTCCCGAAGCGCCGAAGGTGCCGCGCCATATCGCCATCATCATGGATGGCAATGGGCGCTGGGCGACCAAACGCCTGCTGCCGCGCGTGGCCGGCCACGTCAAGGGCGTGGAGGCGGTGCGCGGTGTCGTCGAGCACTGCGTCGAGCGCGGCGTGGAATACCTGACGCTGTTCGCCTTTTCGTCCGAAAACTGGCGCCGTCCGGCCGAGGAAGTCTCGCTCCTGATGCGCCTGTTCGTCACCGCGCTCGAGCGCGAAGTGGCGAAGATGCATGCCAATAACATCCGCCTGAAGGTTGTGGGCGACTTGAGCCGTTTCGACGCCAAGCTGCAGGAAATGATCACCGCGGCCGAGCGCCGCACCGCCAACAACACCCGCCTCACGGTCAGCGTGTGCGCCAACTATGGCGGCCGCTGGGATATCATGCAGGCAACGGGCAAGATGGTCGCGGCCAATCCCGGCGTGACCGAATTCACCGAAGAGATGCTGGCCCCGCACCTGGCCATGGCCTACGCGCCCGAGCCCGACCTGTTCATCCGTACCGGCGGCGAGGAGCGCATCTCGAACTTCCTGTTGTGGCAGCTCGCGTATTCCGAGCTGTATTTCACCAAGACCTTCTGGCCGGATTTTTCCAAAGCCTCGCTGGACGAAGCGATCGACTCCTTCCAGCAGCGCGAGCGCCGCTTCGGCCAGACCGGCGACCAGGTCGCGAAGAAGTCCAAGGTTTAAGACCCGAAGCCCATATCGACAATGCTGAAAACCCGGATCCTCACCGCGCTCGCACTGCTGGCAGTCCTGCTGCCGGTCCTGTACTTCAACAACTACACGGCGTTCGCGGTGGTCGCATCCTGCTTCTTCGGGGCCGCGATCTGGGAGTGCTTCCGCCTGTTCAACCCGGAGACCGCCAAGGCGCCGCTGATCGCCGCCTTCTGGACCGCGGCCTTCGTCTACGCCTTCTTCATCGCGCCGAGCCCGAACCCGACCTTCTGGTTCGCGATCAGCGTGCTGGTGTGGGCGCTGCGCTTCGCGCCGTCCCTGAAGCTTGGCCTGCCGCCGCTGAACAGCAGCGCCAACACCTTCCTCAGCCTGGTCTACGCCGTCGCCGTGGTCGGCTGCTTCGCGGCCGTCGTCGAGATGTACCGCCTGTCGCCGCTTTACCTGCTGTCGGTGATGGCCATCGTCTGGGCCGCCGACATCTTCGCCTACTTCTCGGGCAAGGCCTTCGGCAAGCGCAAGCTGGCGCCCTCGATCTCGCCGGGCAAGTCCTGGGAAGGCGCGATCGGCGGCTGCATCGCCGTGCTGGTCCTGGCCACCCTCAGCATCGCGCTGGGTGGTGACGCGATGGCCGGCACCTTTGCCGCGCAGGTGCAGGCCAGCCTCGGCTGGGCCGCGCTGTACGTGGTGCTCATCCTCATCGTCGCGGCCAGCGTGGTCGGCGACCTGTTCGAATCCCAGCTCAAGCGCCGCGCCGGCATGAAGGACAGCAGCAACCTGCTGCCTGGCCACGGCGGAGTGCTGGACCGCGTGGACGCGCTCGTCCCGGTCCTGCCCCTGGCAGCCCTGATCGGCTCCCGGCTCTAGCAGCAAGCTGCCAGCAATAAAGGAATCCCGCAATGCAGCGCATTACCATCCTGGGCGCCACCGGCTCGATCGGCGCCTCGACCCTCGACGTTCTCGCCCGCCACCCCGACCGCTACCGCGTGTACGCGCTGAGCGCGCACGGCCGCGTGGAAGAACTGGCCGAGGCCTGCCGCCGCGTCAAGCCGGCGCGCGCCGTGGTCGGCACGGCGGAAGGGGCAGAGCGCCTAGCGCAGCTCCTGGCGGGCCTGGACATCCAGGTCGACCATGGCGAGCAGGCCTTGTGCGAGATCGCCTCCAGCCCGGACACCGACACCGTGATGGCTGCCATCGTCGGCGCCGCCGGCCTGGCGCCGACCCTGGCGGCCGCGCGCGCCGGCAAGAAGGTCCTGCTGGCCAACAAGGAAGCCCTGGTCATGTCCGGCCAGCTGTTCATGGACGCGGTGCGCGAGCACCATGCGACCCTGCTGCCGATCGACAGCGAGCACAATGCGATCTTCCAGTCGCTCCCCGCCACGTACGCCCGCGACCCGCAGGCGGCCGGCGTGGCCAAGATCCTGCTCACCGCGTCCGGCGGCCCCTTCCTGCAGCGCGCCGTCGAGACCCTGGAGGCGGTGACGCCCGACGAAGCCTGCAAGCACCCGAACTGGGTCATGGGCCGCAAGATCTCGGTCGATTCGGCCACCATGATGAACAAGGGCCTGGAAGTGATCGAGGCCCACTGGCTGTTCGGGGCGCCGGCCGACCTGATCGAAGTGGTGATCCACCCGCAGAGCGTGATCCACTCGATGGTCTCCTACACCGACGGCTCGGTGCTGGCCCAGCTGGGCAATCCCGACATGCGTACCCCGATCGCCCACGCGCTGGCCTTCCCGGAGCGGATCGCGTCCGGCGTGCCCCAGCTCGACCTGACCGCGATGGCCGCGCTGCAGTTCCACCAGCCCGACTTCGCGCGCTTCCCTTGCCTGGCGCTCGCGTTCGACGCGCTGCGCGCGGGCGGCACTGCGCCGGCCCTGCTCAATGCCGCCAACGAAGTGGCGGTGCAATCCTTCCTGGAGCGCGAGATCGGTTTCCGCGACATCGACCGCGTGATCGCCCAGGTGATGGACACCGTGCCGCATGGTCCCGCACCTTCGATCGAGGCGGTGCTGGCCCAGGATGCGCGCGCCCGCGCCGCGGCGCAAGACGTGATCGCTCGCCTGCGGGCCTGAACCCATGAGCCTGCTCTATACCATCCTGGCTTTCGCGCTGGCCCTCGGGCCGCTGATCGTCCTGCACGAACTCGGGCACTACCTGGTGGCCCGTGCCTGCGGCGTGAAGGTGCTGCGCTTCTCGATCGGCATGGGCCGCGTGGTGTGGTCGCGCCGCTTCGGGCCGGACCAGACCGAGTGGGCGATCTCGGCTTTGCCGCTTGGCGGCTACGTCAAGATGCTCGACTTGCGCGATCCGGAGACGGCGCCGAAGGACGAATCCGAACTGCACCGCGAGTTCACCCGCCAGAGCGTATGGCGCCGTATCGCCATCGTGGCGGCCGGCCCGCTCGCCAACTTCCTGGTGGCGATCGGCTTGATGGCGGTGCTCTTCATGCACGGCGTCGAGGAACCCTCGGCGCGCCTGCGCGCCGCGCCGCAGGGCACGGCGGCGCAGCTGGCCGGCGTGCGCGGCGGCGACACCGTGGTGGCAGTGAACGGCAACGCGGTGCAGTCCTGGGCCGAGCTGCGCTGGCAGATCATCCACGCCACCGTGGACAAGACGGACGCGCGCCTCGAGCTGCGCGCCCAGGGCGGCGGCAGCTACAACGCCACCATCCCTGCGCAACGCATCGCGCAGCTCGATGTCGAAGGCGGCGACGTGACGCAAGCGCTGGGCCTGGACCTGTGGCGCGCGCGCGCCCGGATCGAGAAGGTGCTGCCGGGTGGGGCGGGGGAGCGCGCCGGCCTGCAGGCCGGCGACCTGGTGCTGCGCGCCGACGGCAAGGCGGTCGAGGACGGCCTGGCCTTCACCGAGACCATGCGCGCGGCGGCCGGCCGCACCGTGCAGCTCGACGTCGAGCGGGCAGGGCGCGTCTTGAGCGTCGCGGTCACGCCCGAGAAGGACGCGGCCAGCGGGCGCGGCGTCGCCAAGGTGATGCTGTCGCAGCCGGTCGAGATGGTGACCGTGAGCTCGGGTCCCTTCGAGGCAATCGCCAAGGGCGCGGAGCGGACCTGGGAGACCAGCGTCATGACGATCAAGATGATCGGCAGGATGATCACCGGCGAAGCCTCGTGGAAGAACGTCACCGGCCCGATCACCATCGCCGATTACGCGGGACAGACGGCACGCATCGGCCTGGCCACCTATTTGCAGTTCATCGCATTTATTAGTATTAGCTTAGGCGTAATGAATTTGTTACCAATTCCGGTTCTGGATGGTGGCCATTTACTGTATTATTCGCTGGAAGTTTTGACCGGGCGTCCCCTCCCTGCGCGCGTTGGAGAATATGCGCAGCGCTTCGGGGTCGGCCTGCTGTTCATGCTGATGGCGCTCGCCGTCTTCAATGACCTGGTGCGGTTACTCTAGCGGTGCCCAAGCAGGGGCCGCGCACCGGTAAAAACAATAGTTACGTTGTCCAATGACTGACCAGAAATCCAGCCAATGAATTCACAACCTGATCGTTTCGCCCTGCCGTTCATCCGTCGCAGCATGATTGGCGCAGCCGTGCTGGCGCTGTGCGCCGGCAATGCCCTTGCCGCCAACCCGTTCGTGGTCAAGGACATCCGGGTCGAAGGCATCCAGCGTACGGAAGCAGGCACCGTGTTCAGCTACCTGCCGGTGCGCGTGGGTGAAACCATGGACGATGCCCGTGCGACCACCGCCATCAAGGCGCTGTTCGCGACCGGCTTCTTCAAGGACGTCCGCCTGGAAGAAGAAAACGGCGTGCTGGTGGTGCTGGTCGAGGAACGTCCCGCCATTTCGTCGGTGGACTTCACCGGCACCAAGGAATTCGAGAAGGACATGCTGGTCAAGGCGCTGGGCGAGATCGGCGTCGGCGAGACCAAGATCTTCGACAAGGCGGCCGTGGACCGCGCCGAGCAGGAACTCAAGCGCCAGTACCTGTCGCACGGCCTGTACGGCGTGAAGATCACCACCACCGTCACCCCGATCGAGCGCAACCGCGTGACGATCATGTTCAACGTCGACGAAGGCGACGTGGCGAAGATCCGCCAGATCAACTTCGTGGGCAACAAGGCCTTCAGCGACAAGCAGTTGCGCGAAGTGCTGCAGCTGTCCAAGTCGGGCTGGTTCACCTGGTACTCGAAGGCCGACCAGTACTCCAAGCAGAAGCTGACCGGCGACCTCGAGGCGATCAAGTCCCTGTACCTGAACAATGGCTACCTGGAAGCGAACGTCGAATCGACCCAGGTCTCGATCACCCCGGACAAGCGCGACATCTACCTGACCATCAATGTCACCGAAGGCGAGAAGTACACCGTCTCCGGCGTGAAGCTGGAAGGCGAGATGTTCGGCCGCGAAGAAGAACTGAGCAAGCTGATCCTGCTCCAGCCGGGCAAGACCTACTCGGGCGACCTGATGGAGGCGACCAACAAGCTGATCTCGGACCGCCTCGGCTCCTTCGGCTACGCCTTCGCCAACGTCACCGCCAACCCGGAGATCGACCGCGAGAAGCGCGAAGCCAAGTTCACCTTCTTCATCGATCCGGGCAAGCGCGCCTATGTGCGCCACATGAACATCTCGGGCAATACCGTGACCCGCGACGAAGTCATCCGCCGCGAGTTCCGCCAGTTCGAAAGCTCCTGGTACGACGCCAACCGCGTCAAGCTCTCGCGCGACCGTGTCGACCGCCTCGGCTACTTCAAGGACGTGAAGGTCGAAACCCCGGAGTCGCCGGGCACCACCGACCAGGTGGACGTGAACATGGTGGTCGAAGAGAAGCCGACCGGTAATTTCATGATCGGCGGCGCGTTCTCGCAGTCGGAGAAGTTCACCTTCACCGCCTCGATCTCGCAGGCCAACTTCGCCGGCAGCGGCAACACCATCGGCCTGGAACTGAATACCAGCAAGTACAACCGGACGATCGCGTTCTCGCAGACCAATCCGTACTTCACCGACGACGGCATCTCGCGCTCGTTCCAGCTCTACCTGCGCACGATGCGCCCGCCGGCGCTCAACCTCGGCCTGTACACGGTGCGCCAGACCGGCGGCACCATGACCTTCGGCGTGCCGTTCTCGGAAAACGATACCGTGTTCTTCGGCGCCGGCCTGGAACGCACCCAGATCGAGACCGACTTCACCTCGCCGACCCTGTACAAGACTTTTGTCGCGGACAACGGCGGCCCCGCCGACGGCGTCGGCAAGGCATCGACCTTCGCCATCCCGCTGACCGCCGCATGGGGCCGCGATACCCGCGACAGCGCGGTGACGCCGACCCGCGGCCGCTACCAGCGCGCCAACCTCGAAATCGACGCACTGGGCGACGCCAAGTACTACCGCCTGGTGTACGAACACCAGTGGTGGCGCCCGCTGACGCGCTGGATGACCCTGGCGCTGCGCGGCGAGTTCGACTACGGTAAGGGCATCGGCGGCAGCAACTATCCGGTGTTCAAGAACTTCTACGCCGGCGGCATCGGCTCGGTGCGCGGCTACGAAAGCTCCTCGCTGGGCGTGGTCGACCCCAACTACTACGACGCGGTCGGCGGCTCCAAGCGCCTGATCGCGAACGCCGAACTGCAGTTCCCGTTCCCGGGCGGCGGCACCGACCGCAGCCTGCGCTGGTTCACCTTCGTGGACGGCGGCCAGGTCTACCAGGAGGAAGAGAAGATCCGCCTGAACCGGATGCGTTTCTCGGCGGGTATCGGCCTGTCGTGGATTTCCCCGGTCGGTCCGCTGAAGTTGAGTTATGCTAAGCCTTTGAACGCCTTGCCGGGCGACCGACTGGAACGCTTCCAGTTCCAGATGGGTACCGGCTTCTGACCGGCCGGAATGGGGCCGTTCAGTCAGGCCCCACCGTTATACGGAGAAAGATGTTGAAAATGCTGAAAGCCACGTTGCCCCGGCCTTTGCTCCGGACACTGCTGCTGGCCGCGCTGTGCGCAGCGCCGCTGGCCCAGGCCCAGAGCACCGGCCGGATCGGATTTGTCGCCACCGAGCGCCTGATGAGCGAATCGAAGATGGCGAAGACGGCCGATGCCCGCATCCAGGCCGAATTCTCGAAACGCCAGAAGGTGGTCGAGGAAACGGTCACCAAGCTCAAGCAGATGTCGGAGAAGTTCGACGGCGAAGCGGCCGGCCTGAACGACGTGGAACGCACCCGCCGCGCGCGCGAACTGCTGAACATGGAAAAGGACGTGCAGCGCATGCAGCGCGAGTTCCAGGAAGACCTCATGCAGCGCAAGAACGAAGAGCGCGCCGCCATCGCGACGCGTGCCTACAAGATCATCGAGCAGGTCGCCGAGCAGGAGCGCCTGGACGCTGTGCTGGCCGAAGCCGCCTGGTCGAGCCCGCGCATCGATATCACCGACAAGATCCTGAAGCTGCTGGACAAGTAATTCGCTCCGGCGGCAGCACAAGTAAAGACGCAGCACATTTTGACTGACACCCGACATTCCAACATGGGCATTCGACTCCAAGACCTGGTCGAGCGCTTCGGCGGACAGCTGGTGGGCGACCCGGACCTGATCGTCTCGGCCATCGCGCCGCTCGACAGCGCGGGCGCCTCCCACATCAGCTTCCTCAGCAACAGCAAGCTGCGTGCCCTGGCGGCGCAAAGCCAGGCCGCTGCGCTGATCCTCTCTCCGCTGGACGACCCGAGCGTTGCCGCGACCTACGAGGGCGCGCGCATCGTCACCACCAACCCCTACGCCTATTTCGCCCGGGCCGCGCAGTACTTCGTGTCGCTCTCCGAGACGCCGAAAGCGCCCGGCATCGACCCGAGCGCCGTGGTCTCGCCGGATGCGACGGTCGACCCGACCGCCCACGTCGGCCCGCACGTGACCATCGAAGCCGGCGCCGTGATCGGCGCCCACGCGGTCATCGACGCCGGCTGCTTCATCGGCCTTGACGCGCGCATCGGCGAGGGCACGCACCTGTTCGCGAACGCCACCTTCCACGCGCGCTGCGTGATCGGCGCGCGCGGCGTGATCCATTCCGGCGCCGTGATCGGCGGCGACGGCTTCGGCTTCGCGGTCGAGGGCGGCAAGTACATCAAGATCCCGCAGACCGGACGCGTGGTGATCGGCGACGACGTCGACATCGGCGCCAACACCTGCATCGACCGCGGCGCCCTGGCGGACACCGTCATCGAAGACGGCGTCAAGCTGGATAACCAGATCCAGATCGGCCACAACTGCCACATCGGCGCCAATACCGCCATGGCCGGCTGCGTCGGCGTGGCCGGCAGCGCGAAAATCGGCAAGGGCTGCACCTTCGGCGGCGCGGCCATGGTGCTGGGCCACCTCGAGATCGCCGACAACGTCCATATTTCCTCGGGCAGCATGGTGTCGCGCTCGGTGCTCGAGCCGGGCCAGTACACCGGCTTCTACCCGCTGGCCAAGAACGCCGAATGGGAGCGCAGCGCCGCCATCGTGCGCAACCTGGCCTCGATGCGCGAGAAGATCCGTACGCTTGAAAAAACCATCAAAACACTGACAGAACAAAAATGACCACCGAAGTCCAGACCACCGCTGACATCAAGACCCTCGACATCAACGCGATCAAGGAATACCTGCCGCACCGCTATCCGCTGCTGCTGGTCGACCGCGTGCTGGACGTCGAACTGGGCAAGCGCATCACCGCCATCAAGAACGTCACCGTCAACGAAGAATTCTTCAACGGCCACTTTCCGCACAAGCCGGTGATGCCGGGCGTCCTGATGATCGAAGCGATGGCGCAGACCGCCGCGATCCTGTCCTTCATGACCATGAACGTCAAGCCGGACGAGAATTCGGTGGTGTATTTCGTCGGCATCGACAACGCGCGCTTCAAGCGTCCGGTCGAGCCGGGCGACCAGCTCAAGATGGAAGTCGAAATCCTGCGCGTGTCGCGCGGCATCTGGAAGTACAAGGCCGTCGCCAGCGTCGACGGCAAGGTCGCGGTCGAGGGTGAACTGATGTGCACCATCCGCGCCAACGAAGCCGCAGGACAGTAATATGAGCAAGATTCATCCGAGCGCGATCGTCGACCCCAAGGCCGAGCTGGACAGCTCGGTCGAGGTCGGCCCGTATTCGATCATCGGCCCCGACGTGCGCATCGGCGCCGGGACCGTGGTGGGCCCGCACGTGGTCATCGAAGGCAACACGACGATCGGCAAGGACAACAAATTCTTCCAGTTCTGTTCGATCGGCGCCGCGCCGCAGGACAAGAAGTGGAAGGGCGAGCCGACCCGCCTGGAAATCGGCGACGGCAACACCATCCGCGAATTCGTCACCATGAACCTGGGCACCGCCCAGGACGTCGGCGTCACCCGCCTGGGCGACGACAACTGGATCTCGGCCTACGTGCACCTGGCGCACGACTGCCAGGTGGGCAGCCACACGATCTTCTCGAACAATGCCCAGCTGGCCGGCCACGTCCACGTGGGCGACCACGCCATCCTGTCCGGCTACGCCGGCGTACACCAGTTCTGCAAGATCGGCGCCCATGCTTTTGTTGGCATGTACACCAGCCTGACCCAGGACGTGCCGCCCTTCGTGCTGGTCTCGGGCAACCCGGCCGGCCAGCGCGGCGTCAACATCGAAGGCCTGAAGCGCCGCGGTTTCAGCCGCGAGCAGATCGACGGCATCCGCAGCGCCCACAAGCTGGTGTACCGCTCGAACCTGACCCTCGAGGAAGCCAAGGCCGCACTGCTGGCGCTCGAGTCCGAACAGGCCGCCGCCGCGGCCGATATCCGCGCCATGCGTGAATTCCTCGACAGCGCCACCCGTGGCATCGTCCGCTGAGGTCTCGCTAGCGATGGTCGCCGGCGAGGTGTCCGGCGACATGCTCGCCGCGCGCCTCATGGCGGGCCTGCGTCCGCAGCTGCCGAACGTGCGCTTCCACGGCATCGGCGGCCCGCGCATGATCGAGCAGGGCATGCACAGCGACGTCCCGATCGAGACGCTCACGGTGCGCGGCCTGTTCGAGATCATTCCGCGCTACCGCGAGATCAAGGGCATCCAGAACACGCTGCGCGACCGCCTGCTGCGCGAGCGCCCGGCCGCCTTCATCGGCGCCGACTACCCGGGCTTCAACCTGGGCCTGGAGGAACAGCTGCGCGCGGAAGGCATCCCGACGGTCCACTTCGTCAGCCCCCAGATCTGGGCTTGGCGCGGCGGACGCATCAAGAAGATCAAGCGCGCCGTCTCGCACATGCTGGTGATCTTCCCGTTCGAGGAAGCGATCTACCGCGCCGCCGGCGTGCCGGTCACCTATATCGGGCATCCGCTGGCCGAGATGATTCCGATGAAACCCGACGTGGCGGCCGCGCGCGAGGCGCTCGGCATCGACAAGGGCGCGCGCGTGGTGACGATCATGCCGGGCAGCCGCATGGGCGAGCTGAAGTACCTGGCCGAACCTTTCGTGGCGGCGGCGAAGCTGCTGGCCCAGCGCGACCCGGGCCTGGTGTTCATCGCGCCGATGGCGGGCGAGCGCCAGCGCGCCTATTACACCGAGATCCTGGACAAGGCCGGCCTGAACGACGTGCCGGTACGCCTGGTCGACGGCCAGTCGCATGCCGCCATCGCAGCAAGCGACGCAGTGCTGGTCGCTTCGGGAACGGCGACGCTGGAAGTGGCGCTGTTCAAGAAGCCGATGGTGATCGCCTACAAGGTGATGGGCGCCTCGTGGCAGATCATGCGCCACATGGGCTACCAGCCCTGGATCGGCCTGCCGAACATCCTGGCGCGCGAATTCGTCGTTCCGGAGTATCTTCAGCATGCGGCCACGCCGCAGGCGCTGGCGGACGCGGTCTGGCGCCAGCTGGACGACCCGGCCGGCAGCGAGGCGCTGGCGCGCCGTTTCACCGACATGCACCACAGCCTGCTGCGCAACAGCGCCGAGGCGAGCGCGGACGCAGTGCTCCGCGTGATTGGACGTAAGAAGTGAGCACACAGTGAGCAAGAAGCGAATCAACCTCTACCCAGGCCTGCCGCCCCGGCTGCGGCCGTTTACCGACGCCGACATCGTGTGTGGCGTGGACGAGGCCGGCCGCGGTCCGCTGGCCGGGCCCGTGTTCGCCGGCGCCGTGATCCTCGACCCGAAGCGGCCGATCGAGGGCCTGCGCGACTCCAAGAAACTGACGGAAGCGCGGCGCGACGAGCTGGCGCCCCTGATCAAGGAGCATGCCCTGGCCTGGGCCATCGCCGAGTGCTCCTGCGAAGAGATCGATACCCTGAACATCCTGCACGCCACCATGCTGGCGATGCGCCGCGCGGTGGAAGCCTTGCAAACCGTGCCGACGATCGCCCTGATCGACGGCAACCGCTGCCCGCCGATGGAGATCCGCGCCCATGCGGTGGTGGAAGGCGACGACAAGGTGAATGCGATTTCGGCCGCCTCGATCCTGGCCAAGACCGCGCGCGACGCCGCGCTGGTGCAGCTGCACGCGCAGTACCCGCAATACTGCTTCGACCAGCACAAGGGCTATTCGACGCCGCTGCACCTTGAACGCCTGCGCCTGCACGGCCCGTCGCCGGTGCACCGCCGCTCGTTCGCGCCGGTGCGCGGGCTGCTGCAGCCCGACCTGTTCGCCGCCGCATGAGGTTCCGCTCATGAGGCACGTCAGCTCGCGCGACAACGCGTTTTATAAGGAACTGAAGGCGCTCGCCACCAGCTCGCAGGCGCGCCGCAAGCTTGGCGCCAGCCTGCTCGATGGTGTCCACCTGTGCCAGAGCTGGCTCGAGCTGCGCGGCGCGCCGGAGCATTGCGTGGTGTCGGAAGGCGCCCTCGGCAATCCCGAGGTCGCCGCCATCGTCGAGCGCGTCGAGGCCTTGCACGCGCACGTCACGGCGTTGCCGGATGCGCTGTTCGGCGCCATCAGCCAGGTCGAGCACGGCGTGCACATCGTGTTCGTGGTCGCTTCGCCCGTGCCCTCCAAAGCGCCCGGCCTGATCGAATCGAGCGTGCTGCTCGATGGCGTGCAGGACCCGGGCAACGTCGGCTCGATCCTGCGCAGCGCCGCCGCTTCCGGCATCAGGCAGGTCTACTGCAGCCCGGGCACCGCCTTCTGCTGGTCGCCCAAGGTGCTGCGCGCCGCGATGGGCGCCCACTTCGTGCTCGACATCTTCGAGAACATCGAGCTCGCGCCGCTGGTGCGGGTGGCCAGCATTCCGGTGCTGGCCACCAGCGGCTACGCCGCCGAACGCCTGTATGCGCTCGACCTGCGCCGACCGGTCGCCTGGATCCTGGGCCACGAAGGGCAGGGCGTCTCGCAGGAGCTGCTCGACCTGGCCACCCACCGCGTCGCCGTCCCCCATGCCGGCAAGGTGGAGTCGCTGAACGTGGCCGCCTGCGCCGCGGTGTGCTTTTTCGAGCAGCTGCGGCAAACGCAGGCGTAGACGGCGGCTCGGCCTTCAGGGTAATCTGGCGGCTGATTAACTGGAGCAGAGATGGACATCGCGCATTTGCACTTCCTGGTGGCGGAAGCCGACGCTGCCCAGCGCAGGACGCTGGTCGAGCTGCTCGGCCAACTCGGCGCGCGCCGCGTGACCGACGTGCCGGATGGGCACCTGGCCCTGCAACGGCTGGAAGCCGGCTTCTCGCCGAAGGTGGACGTCGCGATCGTCGACCTGGCGTTGCCGGGCATGGACGGCCTGGAGCTGATCCGCCATCTTGGTGCGCTGGGCGCGGCCGCGGAGGGCCTGCGCCTGATCGTCACCGGCGCCCAGCCGGCCGGGCTGCTGTTCTCGGTCGAGACCCTGGCCCAGGCTTATGGCGTCGACCTGCTGGGCACGACGGCCAAGCCGATCAGCTCCGCCAAACTCAAGCCCCTGCTCGACAACTACACCCCGCTGGCGCGTAGCAACGCTGCGCCCAAGGGCCCGAGCTTTTCCTTTCAGGAGATCGGCATCGGCCTGCAGAAGCGCCAGTTCGAGCCCTTCTTCCAGCCCAAGATCGAACTCGCCACCGGGCAGGTGAAGGGCCTGGAAGCCTTCGCGCGCTGGCGCCATCCCGAGCACGGCGTGCTGGGGCCGGGTTCCTTCATCGATGCGCTGGAGCAGAACAACCGCGTCGATTTCCTCGACTGGAGCATGATCGAGCTCTCCAGCGAGCGTTGCCGCTGGTTCCAGGACCAGGGCATTCCCGTCCCGATCAGCCTGAACCTGGCGCCCGAGACCCTGGCGCACCCGGCGTTCGTGCGCCAGATCACCGCCTGCGTCGGGCGCCACCGCATCCTGCCGGAATACCTGACCTTCGAGATGCCCGAATCCTCGGTCTTGAACACCGACCCGGAATTCATCGAGCGCCTGGTGCGCCTGCGCATGATGGGCTTCGGCCTGGCGATCGACGACTACGGCACCGGCCGCTCGAACCTGCAGCTGCTGGCGCGCATCCCGTTCACCGAACTGAAGATCGACCGCAGTTTTGTCGACGGCGCCTCCAAGCGCCGTCCGCTCGGCACGGTGCTGCGCTCCTGCCTGGGCTTGGCGCACAGCCTCGACCGCATGTCGGTCGCGGTCGGTGTGGAAACGCGCCAGGACTGGGACTTCCTGCAGAACCTCGGCTGCACCTATGCCCAGGGCTACCACATTGCCAATCCGATGGAAGCGGGGGCCTTCCCCGGCTGGCTCGAGGACTGGCGGCACTTCTTCTGATTCGGCTTGTAGGACGTCAGGACAAACGCTGTTGCTGGCTCTAACGGTGACATGCTTGTACACGGAGGCATATGACTGCTCGCTATCGGCCAAGAGCAGCCGTTTCGACCTGCTGTGAAGATTGTGTGTTTCGAACGGCATTCGCGCTGGCTCGCGGTCGACTTTCCTCTTCAAGCGAGTAAGATTGACCATAGCGTACTCAAGCAGTAGCGCAGGCTATTTTTATGCACGTCAAATTAATTTCAATCTTCGCAGTTGTCGCTGCCATAAGTTCAGCCCACGCAGCTGCTCCAGAGGACTACTTGTCCCAACTGGATAAACGTTATGTTTCGGAGAAGGGCAAGTATGGCGGACCCAAGTTCTTTAGGGTGCCTGTCGTGCAAGAGGCCCTGGCCACAGCGGTTCCGCGGGATTGGCGACGGGCGATGATGAATGAGCTGGTCGTCGAAACACCAAATGCACTTGTAGACGGATATCTGGTTGTCAGCGCATGTAAGCCACATTTTTGTCCGGACAAGAATTATGCGGCGACAGTCCGTGTCGCTGACGGTGCGGCCTTGTTTATTGTCTTTGATAACGACCGTGGTCGAATCAAAGATGCAGAGCCACAATGTTTTTCGGCAGCGTTTGACAAGGTTTCGCAACTGCCCAATTCAGTCCTGGATGAACTCCGGGAGCGAAGCGCACTCGGGAGTATCGATGGCACCTCGCTTGGCTGTGCGGTCAGCCGGCGATGACATGTATTTCCTGAACTCGGCAAGAGCCGTTATCGCCCCCCGAGTGCACGACTGCAACGGAGCGGCCTCCGCCTAAGGACGGCAATCGGCCAACAGCGGACAATCCACATCTCGAATTCATGACTGACATGCTAGTAAAAGCTACTCTGGCGCTGTGCCTTGCGACGGCCTGCGCTTCAACTTTTGCACAGGCTGACCAAGTTGTGTCGTGCAAGCCGTTGGTTCAAGATGCTGTTGCGGACGAAGCCGGCAGTCCATTGCAAGCTAAGCCACAGGAGCGAGAATTATGTTTTCCTGGCGATCAAGACTGTTTAGATCGTGGAGGGGGCGCAGCAGAAAATATATGGAAGAGCGCAAATAATCCTGAGCAGGTGAAGAGCGTTTTGCTGGAATACGCCGACTATACAGGGCGAGTGTTCGAAGTGGACATACCGAGTAAAGGCGGAAAGATTGTCCGCATAGAGAGGTTCGTAGGAACTGCCTACTGCGTGCGCGATACGTATTTTCTGTACCAAAAAGACACTTACCGCTTAATTGATAGTCCTTCACTGGAAGCCCTATCCGCTGAGGCAGGAAACTGTGGCGATGTCGGGATAACGCTCAAAGCGATCGGCGAGCCGCTCCTCGTTACCAAGTTCTACGGCGTTGTGACTGCATACCGATTTGGTGACGATTTTGAGCTGAAGAAGGTGTGCAGTGAACGGTATCGAGCTCCGCGACTAGCACAATGATCACGTCTGATCTTGCCCCGCTTTTCCCGGACACAGCCTGATGCTTAGTTAGCGTCAGTTTCCAGAGCCTGACGGCGTCGCTCTTTCCTAAACATCCGCGGCGATTTGTAGCCGAGCGCTGAATGCGGATGCAC
>NZ_JNNN01000013.1:0-649 GCF_000735635.1 Massilia sp. LC238
GAAGTAGGTAGCTTAACCGCAAGGAGGGCGCTTACCACGGTAGGATTCGTGACTGGGGTGAAGTCGTAACAAGGTAGCCGTATCGGAAGGTGCGGCTGGATCACCTCCTTTCTAGAGTAGCACCAGGGGCTAACGCTCCGTCATCAAGCGCCTACGCTTATCGGCTGTTGGAACTAAGTAACGAGAACAGTTTGGGTCTGTAGCTCAGTCGGTTAGAGCACCGTGTTGATAACGCGGGGGTCGTTGGTTCGAATCCAACCAGACCCACCATGGTTATCAAGCAATACCACGGGGGGATTAGCTCAGCTGGGAGAGCACCTGCTTTGCAAGCAGGGGGTCGTCGGTTCGATCCCGTCATCCTCCACCAAAAGCTCAAACGTAAGCCTCTGCGGTTTAGGTTTGATCTTTTCGAGATCACTGTTTTTTCGTTCTTTAACAATCTGGAAGAAGTAAAGTTTTTTTAAGCGTGCATGTAAAAATGCACACTTAGGGTAGTAATCAAGTATCAACAAACATGCAATTAAGCTGTACTCTTGATTTCTATGACGATCCCTGTTGTCAGCAGGGGCCAACGTTATAGGGACAAGCGAATAAGTGCACATGGTGGATGCCTTGGCGATTACAGGCGATGAAGGACGTAGTAGCTTGC
>NZ_JNNN01000014.1:0-57673 GCF_000735635.1 Massilia sp. LC238
CCGGCGTCGCTCTTCGGACACCGTCACGACTTCGATGGTTTGGTTGTTTCTAGTCATACTCACAGTCTTATTCCTATCCGTAAGGATACAGCATCGACTGTGTCTGGTACTTCAAGGGGCTATCTCAGGGATTGCCTACAACAAGGCTGCGGTGAATCGTGATCTCCGTGCCGGTGCATTGGCTGCCCGCACTGAAGGCTCCGTCGAGTTCCGAATGCAGAACATCTCTGCCGCGTTGTACGAGCTGAAAATGCCCTATATCGCCGGCTATAAGCCAGCTCGTAATATCGGCTCGGATGTCAAAGAAAAGATGAGCGCCTTGCTGAGTGCCTACGGCGTCGAATCGCTGGAGCCATACGTGCCGACGGCCGATGGCAACTCGCTTGAGGCGCGTGTTTCCGAATTACGACAGCGACACTTGGGTGCCATTCCACGTGGATCGATAGCTCCTGGCGTGAGTACATCGACCGTCACGACATTCGTGCGCGATCCCGCAGTCAAGGCATGGGTCCTACAAGCCGCTAACGGCAGCTGCGAAGCTTGCGGCAGTCCAGCTCCGTTTATCGGAACCGATGGCTTGCCCTATCTCGAAGTCCATCACGTCATGCCATTGTCAAGTCACGGTTCCGATAGGACGACAAACGCTGCTGCCCTTTGTCCAAACTGCCACCGCCGCTGTCATCATTCGAAAGACCGGGACGAATTCAAGATCATGCTATACGAGCGAATTCCACGCTTGATTCTCGAGGTCCCAGAGCCTCATGGCCATGCCGCTGCAGAGCCAATGAATTCGGAAGTCAATTCGGCTCCATTGCTAGCAGAGCCCTGGATCTCCGGCTGACCACCTTCCCCGCCACCATGAATACACCCTCGCCGGTGTAATGCACGGTCTCCGGATGCTTCGGCATCCTCGCCGCCCGCGCCGCGACCACTTCCCAGATGAAGAAGTTGTACTTGTCCACCAGGCTGTCGTCATGCAGCCGGCAGGCAAAGTGGGCGTGGCATTCGCGGATGGCGGGCGCCGCGACACCCTCCACCGTTTCCGGACTCAAGCCGAAACGCTCGAACTTGTCCACTTCACTGCCGGACGTGGTGCCAATCCCCACCACCGCATCCAGCAGCGCCATGGTCGGCAGGTTGATCACGCATTCGCGGCTTTGCCGCACCATATCGAAACTGTGGTTGCTCGATGCGATCACACAGCCCACCAGCGAGGGCGAGAACTCCATCACCGTGTGCCACCCCATGGTCATGATGTTGCGCCGGCCTTCCCAGCTCGAGCTGACGAGCACGATCGGCCCCGGTTCCAGGTAGCGGCGGATCTTTTCGAGCGGGACATCCTGCTTCGTATAAGCGCGTGCCATGCCTTCCCTCCCTCGCGTACGTTTGCCTGAGGCAACCCGGCATTTCAGGGCTGAGTTGCTATAGTAAGACGTATAGCAATCAGCCGGAGTACGACCCATGCGACTTCTTCGCCAAGCCGCCATCATCCTCGGAGGTACCTTGCTTTCTTCAATCGCCATCGCCGCGCCTGAACAGCAGGCCGCGGCCTTCATGAATATCTATTCGACGCACTGCCTGAAGTACCTGCACGACTTCGACGGCCTGCGCAAGCAGCTCTCCAGCTTCCCCCAGCTGCCTGCCGAGGCCGCGGCCGTGTTCCTGCAGGGCGCCAAGGGCAATGCCTGGTCGGTGCCGAGCCAGCACGGCCAGTTCATCATGGTCGTCCATTCGGACAAGAACCTGTGCGCGCTGTACGCCAAGACGGTGCCGGCCGCGACGGTCCAGGCGATGTTCGAAAAGACGGTGGGCAAGGCGCCCGAGCCTTTCCGCAGCGAGCGCAAGCGCAATACCTCGGAAAAGGGGCCGGACGGCGTCAAGAGCACCGTCGCCTATGAATGGAGCACCGACAAGTCGCCGCGCAAGCCGCTGTTCGCGCTCACCACCACCACCAGCAAGAACAGCGTGGCGCAGGGCGTCGCCACCGCGGCGATCGGCCACTAAAAGCCACCGCCGCGGCCTTACCCGCTTACGGCAGCCTGATCTTGATGACGGCGTTGCCCGAGGTGAGGTAGAGGTTGCCCTTGCCGTCGTTGGTGATGCCCCGGATGGGCGCCAGGCTGCCCGGCAGGTTCCCCGGCTGCAGCGTGTCCTTGCGTGTGGTGCCGGCAAGCGTCGTCACCACGCCCTCTGGCGTGATCTTGCGCACGAGGTTGTTGACCGCGTCGGCCGCGTAGACGTTGCCCTGCGGGTCGACCGTCAGCGCCACCACCTGTTCGAAAGTCGCCGCAGCGCCGGTGCCGTTGGCCGCGCCGCGCCCGTTCGGCGCGCCTGCCAGCGGCGTCAACACGTTGGCGTTGACGGTCAATGGATTGAAGGTACGACTGATCCGTCGCTGCAGGTCGAACACGTAGACGTTGTTGTTGCTGTCGGTCGCCACGCCGCGCGCTTCGGCCACCTGGGTGCCGAACAGGTCCTGGGCCACCTCGACTCCCTCCAGCATGCCCGTCGCCCCGGCCACGATGCGCCGCGTGCTCAGGCCGTTCGTCACCAGCACGTGGCCGCGGCCGTCCGCTGCGATCCCTCTCGGAATGATCATTCCCATGCTGCGGCCGTCGACGTTGCCGCCGACCGGGATGGTCGTGACGGTGCTCACCTGGCCGGCGCTGCTCACGCCGCGGATGCGCATATGATCGGTGAGGTACAGGGTACCGCTGCTGTCGATCGCCAGCGCAAGGGGCTGGACGAATCGCGCACGGTCGCCGAGGCCGTCGATGAACTCGTTCGACCCTTTGGCGCCGGCCAGGGTGGTAACGGCGCCGGCCGGCGTGATCTTGCGGATCATCGTGTTCCCGGTGTCCGCCACGTACAGGTTGCCGGCGGCGTCGATGGCGATGCCGGTGGGGCCATTGAAGCGCGCGGCCTCACCGGTGGCGTTGGTGCTGCCGGATTCCGTGGCGCTGCCGGCGACGATGCTGATGGCGGCCTGCGCGGGCGGCTGCTCGTCGTCATCGTCGTCCTTGGGCGGATGGTCGCCGCAGGCGGCCAGCAGGAGCATCAGTGCCGATGCTCCGAGTACCTTCACGCGCATGCGCGCAGTCTTTGCCACCGCCGGTCGCTTCATCGTCTTCTCCAGGATTCGATGAGCAAAATGCTAGCACGGGACGTGCGCGGGGACGGGATGGATTTCCATGCCGTCGGCATGAATCAAGCGTCGGGCAGGCCCCCGCTCATGCGATCAAGGAACTGCACCGACGCACGCTCGCTCATCACCAGCACCAGCTTCAGGCGCGCCCGTGTCATGCCGACGAACAGTTTTCTCAGCGTGAGTTCGTCCATCTCCTCGAAGTCGATCTCGGTGAAGATCAGCGCCGGCGCCGACTGGCCCTTGAAGCGGTACACCGACTCCGCCAGCAGCCCGCCCTCGCGGAACACCGGGTTGCCGAACAGGTCGTAGGCGCCGGTGAAGGAGCGCAGCGTGTGCGCGTCGCTCAGCTTATCCAGCTTGAGGATGGCCGACTTCTCCCGCCCGCGGAAGGAGCAGATCGCAATGTCCTGGCGCCCGAAGCCCGCGGCCAGGCACAGGGTCACGGCGCGCCGGGTCTGCGACAGCATCGCCTCGACGTCGCCTTCCGGGTAGGTGAGCTCCTCGATGTCGGCGCCCTTGAACGGGCTGCCCGCCTCCACCGGCTGGCTGACGGCGCCGATCGAACCGAGCATCTGCACCACTTCGCGCGGGCTGCGGTAGTTGGTGTTCGAGTGAAGCACCACCCAGCCGGGCAGCGGCACCATCTCCTTGCCGTACAGGTTCTGGTCCGGGTCTTCCAGCCAGATGGCGCGGCCGCCCTCCTTCAGCATGCGCAGCACAATGTCGCGCCAGGTACTGGAAAAATCCTGGCCCTCGTCGACGATGACGACGTCGTACTGCCAGGTCTCGGGCAGGTCCGCTTCCACCAGCGCGCCCTCGATCTCGGCCCAGACGGTGGGCGCGCCGTAGTCCGGCGTCTTGCCCTGGGCGCGCAGCCAGGCGTCGCACAGCTCGTGGAAGTTGGCGACCCGTCCGCCCGCGGGCACCAGGCGCTCGATGTGGTCGGCCAGCGGGCGGTTGAAGCAGACGTAGAGCGGGCGCAGGCCGGCATCGATCGCGGCGGTGTATTCGGCCAGCGCCAGCTGGGTCTTGCCGCTGCCGGCGGTGCCCACCACGCGCAGGCGGAAGGGCGAGAATTCGAGCCGGCGCGCCCAGGTGGCCAGGCCGCCCGACAGGCGCGTGACCATGCTGGTGGCGCAGCCGATCATCGAGCTCGGGTCCGGGCGCAGGCTCAGGGTGTCGCCCAGGTAGCGGGTGACCCGGTCGAAGTCCTCGGTGCGGGCGGTAATCGGCAGGATTTCGCGGATCTTCGCGCCCAGGCGGCCCTTGGTGGTGGCGTCGATGATGTGGCTGGGGTCGATGCCGGCCTGCTGCGGGTCCTTCACGATGTAGTCGGGGCAGTACAGCAGGTAGTCGATCGACAGCTCGCCCTGGTAGCGCTTGGCGAAGCCTTCGATGGTGTGCAGGATCTGGTGGCGGATCTTGCGCGGCTTGCCCTGGTAGTTCTTGACCAGGCCATCCTTGCTCTCGTTCAGGAAACCGGCGATCTGCTCGATCAGCAGCAGCCTGCCGTTCGGCGCGACGATGATGAAGTCGATGTCGCCGTAGGCCGAGAAGCCGTGCTCGACGTTGGTCCAGTGGACGCCATGGTAGATCTCGTAAGGCGTATCCGAGAGGCGCTTTTCGAGGAGCGTCAGGGTTTCGATTTCACGCGCGGCGGAACCGGTGACGGACATCTCGCGCCAGCCGGCAGGATGGATATGGGCCATGGGTCGTCGGGTGCCTGTTTTTTAGATAGAAACATTGTAAGGCCGATCATGTTTGTTGCCAGCACCGTTGAAACCTAGGCATACCCGCGCAGCTCGGCCGCAAACGAGCGCACCTGCGCGCAGCTGTCCGCCGCCGCCTTCGCGCACCAGTTGCTGAGCGCTTCCATCAGCTGCTCCTCGCTCGCCAGCGAGCGCTGCCACAGCTGCGCCAGCTGCTCGCGCAGCGCCTGCACCCGGCGCAGGTAATCGCTGGCCGCCAGCAGCCCGCCCAGCCTGCCCTGCTCGTCGCCATTCAGGTAACCGGGGTCGCGGCTCAGCAGACGCAACGCCGCCTTCCGGTCCAGCCCGGCGCCCAGCGCGATGCCGCGCAACTCGCGCCGCCACACCAGCCTGAGCCGTGCATTCAGCGCCGCCATCACCCGCGCGCGGTTGGCCAGCACGGCGCGCACGGTCGCCGCATCGATCTTCGCATGGCGGTAGCGGATGCCGGGCGGCGCCGGCAGCGGCCGCGCCTTCGCCAGCCGCAGCCACTCCAGCAGCCGGATGTACATCCAGCCGATGTCGAATTCGTACCACTTCACCGACAGCTTGGCCGAGGTGGCGAAGGTGTGGTGGTTGTTGTGCAGCTCTTCACCGCCGATCAGCACGCCAAACGGGACGATGTTGGTCGCCGCTTCCTGGCAGTCGAAATTGCGGTAGCCGACGGCGTGGCCGGCGCCGTTGATCACGCCCGCCGCCAGCACCGGAATCCACAGCATCTGGATGCCCCACACCGACAGGCCGATCACGCCGAACAGCAGCACGTCGATCACCAGGAGCAGGCCCACGCCCTGCCAGGTGAAGCGGCTGTACAGGCGGCGTTCGATGGCGTCGTCCGGGCAGCCGGCCGCGTAGCGTGCGATGGCTTCCCGGTCATGGCTGGCGGTGCGGTAGAGTTCGGCGCCGCGCAGCAGCACCGTGCGCAGGCCTGCCTGGCGCGGGCTGTGCGGGTCGCCCTCGCGTTCGCAGTGCGCATGGTGGCGGCGATGGATGGCCACCCATTCGCGCGTGACCATGCCGGTGGTCAGCCACAGCCAGAAGCGGAAGCAATGGGCAAGCAGGGGATGCAGGGACAGGGCGCGGTGCGCCTGGTGGCGGTGCAGGTTGACGGTGACGGCCACGATGGTGACGTGCGTGGCCAGCAGGGTATAGGCGACGATGGCAAGAGGCGATGCTCTTGTGAACCCATCGGCCAGGAAAAGCAGGAATGCTTCCATTGCGTGCTCCCGTGGTCAGCTACGGAAGCGAAGTATGCGCGCTTCCCGTCCCCGGGAAGCGCACGCCTGCCTTGCACAGGCTTGAGCAGGATCAGCGGCGGCGCGGCGCCGGACGCGGACCCGAAGGACCGCGGTTTTCGATGTGGCGGAAAGTGATCCGTGCCTTGTTCAGATCGTACGGCGACATTTCCAGTGTGACACGGTCGCCCGCCAGGATGCGGATGTGGTTCTTCTTCATGCGGCCCGAGGTGTAGGCGATCAGCTTGTGGCCGTTGTCGAGCTCAACGCGGAAACGCATCTCAGGCAGGATTTCGGACACCAGTCCATTCATTTCGATCAGTTCTTCTTTTGCCATGCTAGCTCCTTATGCTGTTGACGGCCCGCGCGGCGCACGGGTCGATGAAACGTCGGTCGCGCCGACCAGCGAAGTGCGGCGGCGTTGGTGCTGATGCTGGCCAGACCGGGGGCCAGGGTGGAGAGAGGGAAGCGCGCAGCCTGCAAATGGAAACGCAGGAGCGGAGGCTTGGGCGGCGGCGTAGCGCGATGTTGCAGATACGGAGCCGGGGGAAGTCGGAAGCGCTGCTTCGACGACAGACGGCCAGTATACCAGCGATGGCGCTACGCTGCAGAAAAGTGCCCTGTTCAAATATTGCCCGGTTGCTATACTGCCCACTTTGATGGAGGCGCAACAAACATGAAATACCTGATGGCGCTGGCCCTGCTGGCCGGTGTGGCGCTGCCGGGCGCAGGCCAGGCGGCAATCAGCTGCACGCTTCTGGTCGATGCCGAGACCGGCAAGGCCCTGGTGCGCGAAGGCCAGTGCGAGCAGCGCGTGACGCCCGCCTCGACCTTCAAGGTGGCGATCAGCCTGATGGGCTACGACAGCGGCATCCTGGTCGATACGGCCACGCCGCAGCTGCCCTTCCGCGAAGGCTACGTCGACTGGCTGCCGGAATGGCGCACCACGACAAGCCCGGACGCGTGGATGAAGCATTCGGTGGTCTGGTATTCGCAGCAGGTCACGACCCGGCTCGGCGCGGAGCGCTTCCAGTCCTATATCGACCGCTTCGACTACGGCAACCGCGACGCCTCCGGCAACCCGGGCAAGAACGACGGGCTGACCCAGGCCTGGCTGGGCAGCTCGCTGAAGATCTCGGCCGACGAGCAGGCGGTGTTCCTGCGCAAGCTGGTCAACCGCACGCTGCCGGTGTCCGCCCGGGCCTTCGACATGACGGCGGCCCTCATGCGCCATGCGCGGCTGCGCAACGGCTGGGAAGTGTATGCGAAGACCGGCACCGGGTCGGAACCGGGCTCGCCGCCGCATGGCTGGCTGGTGGGCTGGGCCGTCGACGGCGGACGCACGGTCGTGTTCGCGCGCCTGGTGCAGGATGCGCAGGGCGAGAGCGGCCCCCGTGCCGGCCTGCGCGTGCGCGACGCCTTCATGAAGGAACTGCCGGCGCTGCTCGAGAAACTGTAAACGCTTCCGCAACGCAGCATTTTTTGCTTGACATGCGATCCATTCCTCTCGTAGAGTGGATCGCATGTCCTTCCACCTGCATCTGTCGACTTCCCTACCTGCCGCCGGCGCGCTATCGCTGGCAGCCCTGCTACTACGCGCGTAATCCACGCCGTACGTCCCGGCGCCTCCGCCGGCCTGCAAGCAGTCAAGGAAAGTTGTACCGATGTCCAAGATTCCGTTCCACACCCCGTCGTTCTCCGCCACCAGCATCACGCTGGCAGTCGGCTCGCGCGCACAGTTTCGTCTCCTGCTAAAGCTACTGACCGGTTGCCGGGCCTAGCGTTCGTGGCCCGTCCGGCAGCCTGCCGCCACACCACCGCCCCCACGGGCTCGTCGTGTCACCGCATCAGGAGCAAACGAAATGCTGAAGAACCCCGCCGCCAAATACCGTCCTTTCCCCGCCGTCCAGCTGGCCGACCGCCAGTGGCCCAGCCGCTCCATCACCCGCCCGCCGGTCTGGATGAGCACCGACCTGCGCGACGGTAACCAGGCCCTGATCGAGCCGATGAGCCCGGAGAAAAAGCTGCGCTTCTTCGAGATGCTCGTCAAAATCGGCATCAAGGAGATCGAGGTCGGCTTCCCGTCCGCATCGCAGACCGACTTCGACTTCGTGCGCATGCTGGTCGAGGAAAAGCGCATCCCGGACGACGTCACCATCATCGTGCTGACCCAGGCGCGCGAGGAGCTGATCCGCCGCACGGTGGAATCCGCCGCCGGCGCCAAGCGCGCCATCGTCCACGTCTACAACTCGGTGGCGCCGGTGTTCCGCCGCGTGGTGTTCGGCATGGAACGCGAGGAGATCGTGCAGATCGCGGTCAAGGGCACGCAGCTGATCAAGGAACTGGTGGCCGCGCATCCGCAGACCCAGTGGGGCCTCGAGTATTCGCCGGAATCCTTCTCCACCACCGAGCTGGACTTCTCCAAGCAGATCGTGGATGCCGTCAGCAATGTATGGCAGCCGACGATCGAGAACAGGATGATCGTCAACCTGCCCTCCACCGTGGAAGCGAGCACGCCCAACGTCTACGCCGACCAGATCGAGTGGATGTGCCGCCACCTGGAGCGCCGCGAAGCCCTGGTCATCAGCGTGCACCCGCATAACGACCGCGGCACCGCCGTGGCGGCGGCCGAGCTGGCCGTGATGGCCGGCGCCGACCGCGTCGAGGGCTGCCTGTTCGGCAACGGCGAGCGCACCGGCAACGTCGACCTGGTGACGCTGGCGATGAACCTCTACACCCAGGGCATCGACCCGGGCCTGGATTTCTCCGACATCGACGCGGTGCGCCAGCTGGTGGAGGAATGCAACCAGCTGCCGGTGCACCCGCGCCATCCGTATGCGGGCGACCTGGTCTTCACCGCCTTCTCCGGCTCGCACCAGGACGCCATCAAGAAGGGCTTCGCCGTGCAGAAGGCCGATGCGATCTGGGAAGTGCCCTACCTGCCGATCGACCCGGCCGACCTGGGACGCAGCTACGACGCCGTCATCCGCGTCAACAGCCAGTCCGGCAAGGGCGGCATGGCCTACCTGCTGCAGCAGGAATACGGCCTGGAGCTGCCGCGCCGCCTGCAGATCGAGTTCTCGCGCGCCGTGCAGCGCATGGCCGATGCGACCGGCCGCGAAGTCGCCGCCGCCGACATCCACGCACTGTTCGCGCGCGAATACCTGGAGCAGGAGACGCCTTATGCCTACGCCGCCCACCGCATGACGGAAGACAGCGCGCATGGTGTGGAAATCGCGCTGGACCTGACGCGCCACCATGCGCCGCAGGCCATGCAGGGCAAGGGCAACGGCCCGATCGACGCCTTCGTGAATGCGCTGGGCCTGGACATCCGCGTGATGGACTACCACGAGCATGCGATCGGCCACGGCGCCGATGCGCGCGCCGCCTGCTACGTCGAACTGCGCGTGGGCAGCGGCCAGACCCTGTTCGGCGTGGGCATCGACAGCAATATCGTGACGGCCTCGTTCCGCGCGGTGCTGTCGGCGGTGAACCGCCACCTGGCGATCGCGGGCACGGACGAGACGGCGATCGCCGCCTGACGGCCTGCCGCGGAAGGCGGCTGCGTCCGCTGTTGCGTCCATGCATACACGAATGTTTCCTTAAGGGAAAAATACGTTGTTGCAAGCAGCCATTCTGGTGCACACTTGGGATTCCATGCTTCAGTGCAGGTCCAACCGTGTACATCCCATCCCTTTTCGCCATGCTGTTCCCCAGCCAAGCGCCGCAGGCCTGCCATGCCTTGCGACGCTGGCTGCCGGCGCTCGCGCTCGCGCTGGCGGGGCTGCTCGGCAGCGGCGCCACCCAGGCCGCCGTCTTCAACTTCGACGGCAATCCCGCCGGCGACTGCACCCTGACCGACAAGGAATACAACTGTCCCGCGAGTTTCGCCATCAAAGGCAATGACGAAATCAACATCGCCAGTGGCTATACGCTCAAGCTCAACAACAGTTTCACCTTCGGCTGGAACCAGCGCCTGGTCATGCGCGCCGGTTCGCGGCTGGTCTGCACCGGCAGTTTCAGCCTTGCGGACCTGAATCCCGCCAGGCTCGATGTGTCCGGCGGCAGCTTCGTCGTCGGCGGCACCTTCTACATGGGCAGCTCGGCGCAGTCGATGACGGCCGATGTCAGCGCCAACGCCATCCAGCTCGGCGGCGCGCAGGTGACGATCAAGGGCAAGCTGGCGGCGCAAGGGACGATCTCCATCAGTTCCGGATCGAAAATCACGGGCAACGTCAGCGGCGCATCGATTACCACCTCGTCGTCGACGACCATTACCGGCGATGTGAGCGCCGGCAGCAGGTTCACGCTCGCGTCGGGCAGTACGGTTTCCGGCAGCGTGACGGCTCCGGTATTCGACATGCTCTCAACAAACAGTACCGTGAACGGCAACATCACCGCCACCACCTCGTTCACGATGGGCTCCGGGAATACCGTGACCGGCAACGTCGCGACCGGCGTCTTCGACATGCAAGCCTCGGGCAGCAGGATCGAGGGGAACGTCGACGCCACCACCAGCATCAGCATGGGGTCCGGGAACACCGTCCAGGGCAGCGTCGATACCGGCAACCTGTTGCTGCAATCCTCGAATGCCCTCATCACAGGCAACGCCAGCGTCAACTGGGCCACGCTGGAGTGGGCCGGACGGGTCGCCGGCACCATCTTCTGCAAGAAGGGAACCGCCACCGGCAAGTGCGACTGCGTGACCAACAACAGCGGCTTCCCCGTCAATAGCGCCAATGGCCCGCGTTGCGAAGGTCCTGCGGCGTCCAAAGGCCCGCAGCGCTTCCTGATCACCCACGACGGCGAAGGCGACACCTGCCTGCCCGAGAAAATCACCGTCACCGCCTGCGCCAACGCCACCTGTACCGCGCCGCACTTCGCCGGTACGGTCTCGGGCAGGCTGCTGGGAAAGGACTTCACGATCGTCGAGAACGCCGGCTCGGCCGTGGTCGAGCTCACCCGCATCGCCGCCGGCAGCGTCGAGCTGGCCGTGACCGGCGCGACGGGCACCCCCGAGAGCCAATGCTACCGCACCAGCGACAACACCGGTAGCTGCTTCATGCGCTTCACCGGCGGGACCAAGCTCAAGCTGAGCGTTCCTCCCCACGCGGCCGGCACGGGCGGCATCCTGGCCACGCTGCAGGCGGTCAGGGCGAACGACGAGAACAGCGCATGCATCGCGGCGTTCAAGAACGAGCCGCACAAGGTGACCTTGTCCTGCAGCTACGCAAAGCCGAAGACCGGCACGCTGGCGCCCGTGCTGGACGGCAGCCCGCTGGCCTGCACTCCGGGGACGAAGAGCACGCTCGACACCACCTTCAAGGACGATGGCAGCGCGCAGTTCTCGTACAGCTATGCCGACGCCGGCGAAATCAGGCTGAACGCCGTCGTCGACGGTGCGAAAGGCAAGGCCAGCGGCGAAGGCAGCGCCGTCACGGCGCCGGCGTCGTTCCTGATCCAGCCTGCCGCCGGGCCGATCCGGGCCGGGGCCGAGTTCGCGCTCACGCTCACCGCGCGCAACGTCGCCGGCGCGGCCACGCCGAACTTCGACACCCAGGCCCTGAACGACGCGCTGGCAACCAGCCATGCCGTCACCCTGGAGGTGGCGTGCCACGCGCAGGGCGGCAACAAGCGCAGCATCGCGGCGGCCGCGCCGATGTTCCGCGCGGGGGTCGCCAAGGTAGCCGCCAGCTGGCCCGACGTCGGCAACATCGACCTGCAGGCGCGCCTGTCCGACTTCCTCGGCACGGGCCTGGGCGCCTCGGGCAACACCAACACCGCCGGCGCCGGCGGCTGCAGCGGCACGGCCGGCCCCTTCATCCCGGCCTATTTCGAGGTGGCCCTGGCGACGCCGCGCTCCATCTATTACGCGGGCGAGCCCTTCCCGCTTCGGGTCAGCGCCATGAACAAGGCGGGGGCGGTCACGCTCAACTACAGCGCGCTTCGCAAGCTGAGCGAACCCGTGACGCTGGCAGCGAACGACAAGAACGGCGCCGCCTTCGCTTCGCCTCCCGGCGCCTTGTCCGCCGCGACGATCGGCGACGCCATGTTCGTCGACGGCGTTGCCCTGGTCGAGACGAGCTACGTGTTCAGCCAGTCTCCGCGCGCGCCCGCGCAGATCCGCCTACGCGCCCGCAACGGCAATGCCTCGCCGGGCGACGTCTCCTCGGCCGCGCCGGCCACGGCCGAGGACGCCGCAATGCCCATCATCCGCAGCGGCCGACTACGGATCGGCAACCGCTTCGGCAGTCACAAGGCGACGCTGTCGGTGCCGGTCACGGCCGAATACTGGACCGGCAAGAGCTGGCTGCTGCACAGCGACGACAGCGCCACCGTCATCCCGGCAGACGCGTTCGCCTTCAGGCCGGCCAGCGCCGGCGTCAGCCTGGAAAAAACGATCCCGTCCGATGGGCTGAAGCTGGTCAAGGGCGCCGCCGCCTTCAACCTGCGCGTCAGTGCCGGCGGGCCGGGCCCGGTCGACATCGCCGCCAATCTGGGCAGCGACAAGCGCGACAATGCCTGCATCGGCAAGCTTGCCGGGACCCAGGTCGACTCGGCCGGCGCCAGGATGCCCTGGTTGCGCCCGGTCGTGAACGGCTGCGGCACAACCGAGACCAGGGATCCTTCCGGGCGCGCCACCTTCGGCGTGTACACGCCGGAAAACCGCCGCATCATCCACGTGCGCGAGGTGTTCAATTGACTCGATTACGTGCCGAACGGGGTTTCACGATGGTCGAGCTGATCATGGTGATGGTGCTGATCGGCGTGCTGGCCGCGATCGGGGTGCCCAGGCTCGTGGGCGACAACAGCTTCGCCGCCGCCACCTTCGGCGACGAGGTCGCGAGCAGCCTGCGCAGCGCCCAGAAGACGGCGGTGGCGCGGCGTCGCCTGGTCTGCGTGAACGTGGGGGGCAGTGCGGTCATCCTGCAGATGGCGGAGAAACCCGGCGCGGCCGGCTGCGGCATCGCGCTCGACGCGATCGGAGCGGCCACGACGGCCAGCGGGGTGACGGCGACGAGCCACACCCTGTACTTCCAGCCGAACGGGCTGATCACGTCCAGCGCGGCCGGCCACGACACCGTGCGCGGCGCCGTCCTCATCCACCTCGACGGCAAGGAGCGCCGCCGCATCGTGTTCGAAGGGAGCACCGGCTATGTTCAATAGGCGCATGGCAGGGGTCACCCTGGTGGAACTGATCATCGCCATCGTCATCATCGGCGCCGCGCTGGCCGGCCTGGTGGCGGCTTTTACGCGCGCCAACCTGGCCAGCGCCGATCCGGTGATCACCCAGCAGATGCTGGCCATCGGTGAAAGCATGATGGAAGAGGTGCTGCTCAAGCCCTTCGACGTCACCGCTGACGAGGTCGCGGAGCCGGCCCGCGCCCAGTTCAACGACGTGCGCGACTACGATCGCCTGGACGACGCCAACCCCGGCTATGCGAGCAGCGGCATCCGCGACATCGACGGCGAGCCGATCGACGGACTGGATGCCTATGGCGTCAGCGTGCGGGTCGAATCGAATGGCGTGGCCCTGGAGGGCATTCCGGCCGGGGACGCACTGCGTGTCACGGTCACCGTCACCCATGGCGACCGGCAGCTGTCGCTGACCGGCTGGCGCACCCGCCCATGGGAGACGTCATGAAACGCCAGCATGGCTTTACCCTGGTCGAGCTGGTCATCGTGATGGTGCTGGTCGGCGTGCTGGGCGGCATCCTGGCGCTGCAGATCGCTCCCACCATGCAGGCTTATCTCGCGGTGGGCCAGCGCGCCGCGCTGACCGACCAGGCCGATACCGCCCTGCGCCGCATCGTGCAGGAAGTGCGGTCGGCGGTGCCGAATTCGCTCAGGCTGGGCGATGCGCAATGCCTCGAGCTGGTCCCGACCATCGACGGCGGGCGCTTTCGCGCCGGGCCCGACGTCGCACCGGGGCGCAGCGGCGACGCCTACCTGGACCACGACGCCGCCGCCACGCAGTTCGACGTGATGACGCCCTTCACCGCGCGCCCGGCCGTGGGCGACCTGGTCGTGATCGGCAACCAGAACCCGGGGGACGTCTACGGCGGTAGTAACGTCTCGTCCATCACCTCGGTTACCACCCATGACGATCAGGGACCGGACGCCTGGAAGGGCAGGCACCGCCTCGGCGTGACGCCGACCCGCATCCCCTTCGGCTACGAGGATGGGCGTTTCGTCGTGGTGCCGGGCGGCGAGCAGGTCGTCAGCTACGTCTGCGAGAACGACGGCCTGAAGGACGGGCGCGGCCAGGGCGTGCTGTATCGCGTCGTCCGCACCCTTGCGCAAGCGCAAACGGAGAGCTGCATGGTGCCGGTGGGCGCGCCGGTGCTGGCCTCGAAGGTCGCCCGCTGCGCCTTCGTCTACTCGCCCAACCAGGGCGCGACCCAGCAGAGCGGCTTCGTCCAGCTGCAGCTGAGCCTGGCGGACGGCGGCGAATCGGTGGCGCTGACCCTGGGCGCCCACGTGAGCAACGTGCCATGAAGGCGGCGCGCCAGTCCGGCTTCGCCTATATCGCGGCGGTGGTGCTGCTGGTGGTCGTGGCCGGCGTATGCGTGGCCTTGCTGCGGATGACCGGCACCCAGCAGGCCACCGTCAACGGCGCCCTGCTCGGCGCGCGCGCCAGCCTGGCCGCGCGCGGCGGCATCGAGTGGGGCTTCTACCAGCTGAGCAAGGGAAATTGCGCAACAACGACACTAGCCGACTTCGCAGCCGACAGCGGCTTTCGGGTGACGGTACGCTGCACGAAACACAGCTTCAACGAGGGCGAGGACGGCGCCGGCGCCGCGATCGCCAAGGAGGTGGTGCAGCTCGAGGCTATCTCCTGCAATAGCGGCGGCGACTGTCCCAGCGAGGATCCGGCCATCCTGACCCAGCCTGACTACGTCGAGCGCCGCCGCGTGGCTACAACCTGCATCATGGACAAGTCCGGGCTCTGCTGATCGATCTGGTGCATCATGCAGGTATCCACTTACCACAGGAGACAGCATGGACACGGATGCTCAACAAGTCGCGATCGTCACCGGCGCCTCGCGCGGCATCGGCGCCGCCCTGGCCCAGCGGCTGGCCGAGGACGGCTACCAGGTGGTCGTCAACTACGCCAGCAACGAGACCGAGGCCAAGCGCGTGGTTGCCACCCTGCATGCCTGCGGCCACAAGGCGATTGCGGTGAAGGCCGACGTGGCGAACCCGGAGGAAGTGCGTGCGCTGTTCGACGCCGCCGAACGCGAACTGGGCAAGGTGGACGTGCTGGTCAACAATGCCGGCGTGCTCAAGACCATGCCGCTGGCCGACACCTCCGACGAGCTGTTCGCCCAGACCTTCGGCGTCAACGTGCAGGGCACCTTCAACACCCTGCGCGAAGCGGCGCGGCGCCTGAACGACGGCGGGCGCATCGTGAATTTCTCCACCACGGTGCTGGCGATGAAGCTGCCCGGCTACGCCATCTACAGCGCCAGCAAGGCCGCGGTGGAAGCGATGGGCGCGGTGTTCGCCAAGGAGCTGCGCGGACGCCGCATTCGCGTCAACACCGTGGCGCCGGGGCCGGTTGCCACCGAGCTGTTCTTCTCGGGGAAGACCCAGGAGCAGATCGACCACTTTGCAAAGCTGCCGCCGCTCGAGCGGCTGGGCGAGCCGGGCGATATCGCGCGCATCGTGTCCTTCCTGGTGAGCGAGGAATCGGGCTGGGTCAACGGCCAGGTGCTGCGCGCCAACGGCGGCACCGCCTGAAGGTTGTCCCCCATGTCTTACCGTCTCGCCATCTTCGACTTCGACGGCACGCTGGCCGATTCCTTCCCCTTCTTCATCAGCGTGTTCAACCAGATCGCCGACGAGCTCGGCTTTCGCCGCATCGCCGCGGAGGAAGCCCAGCAGCTGCGCCACCACGATACCCGCACGATCATGCGCCACGTCGGCATGCCGGCGTGGAAGCTGCCGCTGGCCTCGCGCAGCTTCATCGGGCTGATGCGCGAGAACGCGGCGCGCATCCCGCTGTTCGACGGCATCGGCGAAGTGCTGCACACGCTGGACCGCGAAGGCGTGCGGCTGGCGATCGTGTCCTCGAACTCGGAGCAGAACGTGCGCCTGGTGCTGGGCCCGCGCCTGAGCGCCTTGTTCGGCCACTACGAATGCGGGATGTCGATGTTCGGCAAGGCCGGGCGCATCCGCAAGGTGGTGAAGCGCGCGGCGGTGCCGGCGGCGCATGCGCTCTATGTGGGCGACCAGGCCCTGGACGCCGACGCCGCGCGCCGGGCCGGGGTGGCCTTCGGCGCGGTGAGCTGGGGCTATGCGCCGATCGAGGCGCTGCGGCGGGTGGCGCCGGAGCGTGAGTTCGGTACGCCGGCCGAGCTGCTGCACATCGCCAGAAGCGTCATCCCTTGACGCACACCACTTGCTTGAGGGTGTGCACCACCTCGACCAGGTCGCGCTGCGCATGCATGACGGCGTCGATGTCCTTGTAGGCCATCGGGATCTCGTCGATCACGCCTTCGTCCTTGCGCGATTCCACCCCTTGCGTGGCGCGCTCCATGTCGGCCCGGGTGAAGCGGCGCTTGGCCTCGGTGCGGCTCATGACACGCCCGGCGCCGTGGCTACAGCTGTTGAAACTTTCCGGGTTGCCCTTGCCGCGCACAATGAAACTCTTGGCGCCCATCGAACCGGGAATGATGCCGAGCTCGCCTTCGCGCGCCGACACGGCACCCTTGCGGGTGACGAACACGTCCTTGCCGAAGTGCTTCTCCTTCTGCACATAATTGTGGTGACAATTGACTGCCTCCACGTGCGTCTCGAAGGGTTTCGGGATCACCTCGCGCATCGCGCGGATCACGTTGTGCATCATCACTTCGCGGTTGATGCGCGCGAACTTCTGGGCCCAGCCGACCGCCTCTACGTAGTCGTCGTAGTGCTGGGTACCTTCCTTGAGGTAGGCCAGGTCCTGGTCGGGCAGGTTGACCATGTGGCGCCGCATGTCCTGGCGCGCCAGCTCGATGAAGTGGGTGCCGATCGCATTGCCGACCCCGCGCGAGCCGGAGTGCAGCATCACCCACACCGAGCCTTCCTCGTCCAGACAGACCTCGACGAAGTGGTTGCCGCTGCCCAGCGTGCCCAAATGCTTATGGTTGTTGGTGCCGCGCAGCTTCGGGTACTTGCGGCAGATGGCGTCGAACTCGTCCTTGAGCTTGGCCCAGCCGGCATCGACCGGCGGCGGCGGGGTGTTCCAGGAACCGACGTCGCGGCTGCCCTTGTTGTTGCGGACCTTGGGCGACATGCCATTCGTGGCCCGGCCGTGCGGCACCGCCTGCTCGATGGCGCTGCGCAGGCCGGCCAGGTTGTCGGGCAGGTCATTCGCACGCAAGGTGGTCTTGGCCGCCATCATGCCGCAGCCGATGTCCACGCCGACCGCGGCGGGAATCACCGCGCCCAGGGTCGGGATCACGCTGCCGATGGTCGAGCCCTTGCCAACATGGACGTCCGGCATCACGGCGACGTGATGGAAGACGAAAGGCAGTTGCGCTAGCTTTTCCAGCTGCTCCTTGGCTTCACGCTCGACGGGCACGCCCTCCGTCCACATCTTGACCGGCTTGCCGCCTTCGGGCGAGAGCAGCTCGATGCCGGACGGCGTCCTGGTCTCTTGCTTGGTGTCGTGCTGTTTCATGCGCCCTATCTTCGCGCAAATCCGAAAACGGCGTTGCGCGCCTCGGATCCGCAGGCTTCCTGCCGTGGATCAAGAAGCGCTTTAACGCAAGCACAAGACTGGAGGATGTTTCGAATAAGAAAGGACGACCCATGCGCGTCATCGGCAGCCTTCTCGCACTTTCCGCCTTCCTTGTCATGCTTCCCTGCAGCGGCCAGGAAACGCCGGCCACGGCAGGCTTTCTGGTCTGGGAAAACGACAGCCGCTTCAATACCGACCGCTACTACACCAACGGCATCCAGTTCGTCTCGCGCAGTACGGAAGACGACCGCAGTGCGCTTACCCGGCGCTGGCTTGGCACCGCCTGCCGCCTGTTCGGCTGCGGCGACGCGCGCTTCCTGTTTTCCCAGCACAGCCTCGGTCAGTTGATGTACACGCCGGGCGACATCACCGTGGCCGCGCCCCAGCCCCTCGACCGTCCCTGGGCCGGCCTGCTCTACGTGGAGCGCCAGTGGCTGCTCCTGGCGCCGGATGGCGCATCGATCACGACCTTGACGGCCCAGGCCGGTGTGACCGGCAGGCTGTCGCTGGCAGAACCGGCGCAGAAACTGTTCCACCGCATCCTCGACCGTCCGCGGCCGCAGGGTTGGGACCACCAGGTCGGCAACACCCTGGCCGTGCTGGTCTCGGTGGAGCGGCGCTCGGCCTGGCCAGGTTTGTCGGGCGACCTGGTGGGCGACGTGCAGCTGCGCACGGCCGGCCACTGGCGGCTCGCGCTCGGCAGAATCATGAGCTATGCGGCCGGCGGCGTGAGCGTCACGATCGGCAAGAACCTGCCGCCTGTCGCACCGGCGCCGCCGGGCATCGTCAACCGGCTCGGGCCCCTGGACACGATCTGCCTGCGGCGCTGGGTCCAGTGCACGCTGGTGCTGGGCGCGGAGGCGCGCGGCGTTGCCTACAACCTGTTTCTCGAAGGCCGGCCGTGGAAGGACGACCCCGGCGTGAAGCCGCGGCGCTGGGTCGGCGAGCTGAGCGCCGGGCTGCGGCTGGATTTTCCCGGCACCCGCGGCCGCGAACACGGCCCCTGGTTCGCGCAACTGCGGGCCATCCGCCGCAGCGCCGAGTTCCGCGCGCCGCTGCCAGTGCCGCGCCATACCGTCGCGTCGCTCACCCTGGGTACCGATTTCTGAACGGGCGGGAGGGCGCGCGCGGTTGCGCCCGCCCCATGCCGCTTCTATACTCCGTCAGGCAATGCCTTCACGCATCATCTGACAACGGAACCGCCATGCGCAAGCCCTTCTACCTGCTCCCCGCACTTCTTGCACCGCTGCTGCTGGCCGGCTGCGTCAACGATTCGGCCAGCTACCCGATCGAAGGCAAGGAACATGCGCTCAGCGTGCGTGTGCTGCAGGACTATTTCTGGAGCAAGGAGGCGACGCTGCGCCTCATCGTCGCCCGCATGCCGGACTGCCAGCGCCAGATGGAGCTGGGCACGGTGTCATTGTCGGGGCTGGAGATCGAGCTGTTCGCGAGCGGGCCGGACGTGTACACGCTGCGCTCGGGCGAGGATGTCTGGCAGGTGGAAACCCAGGGCTGTACCGAACTGGAAGCGCCGGAAGCGAATGCGGTTACCGGCCAGGCGCTGGGCAGCTTCCACATCGACGAGCACGACAAGCTGGTCTTCGAGGCCGCCACCGCTGCCGGTACTCCTGCGGAACAATAAGCGTAGGAAAGCGCGGCCGGCGCAGGAAACCGTCCACGCGTCCTGCGTGCGTTGGATCCCTCGCCCGACGCAGGTGGCGACCAGGTCGTTGCCGGCCGCGCCGCCCTACCCGGTCATCATCGACATCATCAAGGACGCAGCCAGCCGCGCCCGATCGGTACCGCCAGCACGCGGCGGTACAGGTTTTCCACCAGCGGCAGCAAGTGAGCGCATGCCGCGCGCACGGCCGCCGTCTGCACCAGCAAGGCCATCGACGCCGACATCAGGAGCGCTCCCGCCATGTCCTTCGGCCAGTGCACGCCCAGGTAGACGCGCGACCAGGCCACTACCAGCGCCAGCGGCAGCAGCATCCATCCGACGCGGCGCGCTTCCTGCACCCGGCTGAACGCCAGCACCAGGGCTACCGAGAAGATGCTGGTGGCATGGTCGCTCGGGAACGAGCTGTCCGGCGCGTGCAGCAGGAAGGTCTGGCCGACTTCGGCGACGAAGGGCCGCGGGCTGTACCAGAAATGGCCGATCAGCGCGTTCAGCGTGAGCGCACAGGCGGCCGCGATGAAGGCGCGCAGCGCGACCTCGCGCCCCGGCCCGCCGCCGAGCCACAGCATGACGAGCGACAGCGGCATTACGAAGATCAGCCACTGCGCGGCGAAGATGGCAGCCATCAACTGCCAGCCGGTCAGGCCGGCCTGGGCGTTGAGGGTGGAGAACAGGATCAGGTTGAGGTGCTCGAACATGGCGCCGGCTCGAAGATAAAATATTGATAAGCTTTCCTGTAGCTTAGCCGAGCCCGGCTGACGCACTTTTCAAGAAGTGCAACAGATTGTGACAATTCCCCGACAATGTCGCGTGCGACTGCTTCAGCTCAATGGCGGTGGAGCAGGCGCCTCAGCTGTGCCAGTTCCATCTCGCGCCCTGATTTCTCGAGCACGCTTTCGAGCAGGGTGCGGTCGCCATCGCGCAGCATGGTCCACTGCGTGAAGTATTCATGCACGGTACGCCAGGGCGGAAAGCCCGCCGGCATGCTGCGCCAGGTGGCGCCGGTGTGGAGGAAATAGAGGACGGCACAGAACACGTCGTACAGGTCGTGCTTGCGCGGGCGGGTCTTGCGGCGCGCCGCTTCCAGCATGCCGCGCACGGGCTCGAACTGTTCGCGAGAAATATCGCTGGGAAATGCCGGACGATCCATGGCGCGTCCTCCGAAAATCACTTGGAGGCCGGCGATCCGGAACAGGTTCCAAGGCGGGCCCGGCGGCCCGCCTTTACAGCTTAGTCCTAGTCGCGTGCCAGCGCCAGGAACTCGGTACGCAAAGCCAGGTTCGGTTGCAGTTCACCGAGCAGGGCCGAGGTGATGGTCTCTTCGCCGATGGCGCGGATGCCGCGGCTTTCCATGCACATGTGGCGGCACTTGACGACCACGCCCACCGCCTTCGGTTCCAGCACTTCCATCAGCGCGTTGGCGATCTGGATCGTCATGCGTTCCTGCACCTGCAGGCGCTTCGAGAAGATGTCGACCAGGCGGGTGAGCTTGGAGAGGCCGACGATCTTTCCGTTCGGCAGGTAGCCGACCGTGGCCTTGCCGAAGAAGGGCGCCAGGTGGTGCTCGCAATGGCTGTACACCGGGATGCCGCGCACCACGATCAGTTCGTTGTATTCCTCGGCGCCGTCCTCGAAGGCCTTGAGCACTTCGACGGGATCCTGGTCATAGCCCGAGGTCCAGTGTTTCCAGGCCTTCGCCACGCGGTGCGGCGTTTCCTGCAGGCCCGGACGGTCCGGATCCTCGCCCAGGCTGGTCAGCAGGCGGCGCCAGTCGTGTTCGGTGAAAGCTTCTTTGTCAGACATGGTGAACCTTAAAAAATCGATTGCCGCAAGTATATAGAAAATGCGCGAAGGGTTCCGGCGGCTGCCGGTTTATTGAGCAAAGTTAATGTCACCGCGCACAACAGCGGTAGCGTGGAAGGCGGTTCCAGTCCTGGGAGATCGCCATGTTCGGCAGCACGGTCCTCGAAGTCGCCATCGGTCTGACGTTTTGCTACGGCACCCTGGCGCTGGTCGTCAGTACCTTGCAGGAAGCGCTGGCGGCGGCCTTCAGCCTGCGCGCCAACATGCTGCTGGACGCGGTCAAGCGCATGCTGGACGACCCGCGCTGCGAGGCGCTGGCGCAAAGCATGTACGACCATCCGCTGGTCAATCCGCACGGCAGCACCACTGCCCGGCGCAAGCTGGCGGTACGGCCATCCTACATCGAACCGGCGCACTTCGCGATCGCACTGCTCGATTCGCTGCGCAGCAATCCGGCCATTCCGCTGCAGGCGGCGATCGAAGCCCTGCCCGACGAACAGGTCAAGCGCGTGCTGCTGGCCCTGTACCGCCAGTCCAGCGGGGACCTAGGACGCTTCCAGGAAGGCATCGCCGGCTGGTTCAACAGCGCCATGGAGCGCCTGTCCGGCGTCTACAAACGGCGCCAGCTCCTGATTTCCTTCCTGCTGGCCCTGCTGCTCACCATCCTGCTGAACATCGACAGCATCCACCTGTTCCAGACCCTGTGGCAGAACCCGGCGCTGGCAGCAGGGATCAAGGCCGCCCCGAGCGCGCTCGACGCCGAAGCACTGCGCCAGCTGTGGGCGATGCCGATCGGCTGGAGCAGCTTCCCGCCGCGGCTCGACAGCGCTTTTGCCCTGCAGGTGGCCGGCTGGCTGATCACTGCCGGCACCACGCTGTTCGGCGCCCCGTTCTGGTTCGACCTGCTGCAGCGCGCGGTGCAGCTGCGCGGCACCGGGGCCAAGCCGCAGCCTCAAGTCGTCGTACGCACGGAGAATGCGCCGGCGCAGTCCTGAGCGCTAGCGCCCTGGCGGGCGGTGCGAATCCACCAGGACGCTCGACACTGAAATGTGCGGCACCCGTTCGGGCCATTCGTCGTCCGGCCCGAACCAGCGCGCCTCCGAGATCTCCGACGTGTCGAGGCGGATCTCGCCATCCAGGTAGTCGGCCGTAAAGGCCAGCATCAGCGAATGCGGGAAGGGCCAGGACTGGCTCGCGAAGTAGCGCAGGTTCTGCACCCGCAGCCCCACCTCCTCGTAGACCTCGCGGTGGATCGCCTCTTCCACCGACTCGCCCGCCTCCAGGAAACCGGCCAGCGGCACGAAGCGCTTGGTCGGCGAGGCGATGTGCATCGCCAGCAGCACGCTGTCGCCCTTCCTGATCAGGACCATCATGGCCGGCGAGATGCGCGGGTAGGCCATGTGCCCGCACTGCACGCACTTGTAGCAGCGTTCGCCGGCCGCCAGCACGGTGCCGCTGCCGCAGGCGCCGCAGAAGCGGTGGGTGCGCGCCCATTCCGCGACCTGGGCGGCGCGCGCCGCCAGCCCCAGCAAGGCCTCGTCCATGTCCGCGAACAGCGAGCGCAGGCCGCGCAGGGCATAGCCCGGCGGCAGCGCCGGTTCGCTGTCGAACCAGCCCGTCTCGCAATAGCGCTCGCCGTACAGGCCGAGCGGCTGCAGGCGGGTACGGTCCACCTCCAGCCGGTCGAGCGTGGCGGCGTCGGGCAGCGCCAGGTCATGCTCGCGCACCAGCAGGCGGCCGCCGTGGAACAGGAAGCTCAGGGGCGCGGGGTCGGGACGTGGCGCGAACAGCGGCGTGAAGCTGGAAGGTGTCTGGAGCATGGTCGGATCGGCTAGGGCGGACAGGGCAATAACCCGATCATACCGCCTTTCGCGGCGCCCTTCTTGCGCCTCTCTTAAGAACCGATTCCGACACAAACGAAGTGAACTAATCCTGCTCAGCAGGCTCAAAGTTGGGCTGTTCGCTGCATCGCCCCCGACACCAGGAGATCACCGATGGACGACACCCCAGTTGTGCTTGGCATTAACCGGACCCAGGACGCCAGCATCTGCCTCATGCAGGGCTCGCACCTTGCCTGGGCCATCCAGAAAGAACGTCTCACACGTCACAAGCACCACTGGGGCAAGCCCGGCGACCTGCGCGAGCACTATGCGCCGCGCCTGCCCGGGCTCGAGCGCCCGGTCGACATCGTCGTCGAATGCTTCTCGTCCGATGAAGAAATCGGCAGCCTGCCCGTCTATGACGACGAGCTGGCCGCCACGCTGGTACTGGCGCGCGACAGCCGCCGTGCGCGCATCTCGCACCACCTGGCGCACCTGTACAGCGTGTTCCACCCCTCCCCCTTCGACGAGGCCGCGGTGATGGTCATCGACGGCCAGGGCAGCCCGGTCTCCGATTTCACCGAGCATTGGAGCGGCGCCGCCAGCACGCCCGGCGACTGGCGCGAGGTCTCTTCCTTCTACAGCGCCAGCCGCAAGGAGATCCGCTGCATCGGCAAGCAGGTCCGGCCGCCTGACGGCGCCCGCCACGTCGACGGCCGCCTCGTCGGCCTCGGCATGTTCTACTTCCTGCTGACCCAGGTGATCTTCCCGGGCGAGGGCAACGAAGGCAAGGTGATGGGCCTGGCCCCCTACGGCGACCCGGCGGCCCTGGGCCTGCCGGCGCTCGACGTCGAAGGCATGGCGGTCGGCATCCCGTCCGCCTGGCGCTCGCTGCTGCGCGAGCGCAGCCGCTTCCGCTTCGGCAGCGCCGAAGCGCGCTTCACCGACTGCGCCAACCTGGCCGCCGCCGGCCAGCGCGCCTTCGAGGACGCCTTGCTGGCGCTGGCGCACTGGCTGTACCGCCAGACCGGGGCCGAGCACCTGTGCTTCGCCGGCGGCACCGCCCTGAACTGCTCCGCCAACGAGCGCCTGCTGCGCGAGACCCCGTTCCGCCGCGTGTTCCTGCCGCCGGCGCCGAGCGACGCCGGCACCGCCCTCGGCTGCGCCATCTACGGTCTCACCGAACTGGCCGGCCGGCCCTGCGACTTCCGCTGGAGCGCCGACTACCTCGGCCCGCCACCCCAGCTGTCCGACATCGAAGCGGCGCTCGACGGCGCCACCGACCTGGTCGTGGAACGGCCGCGCGGCCGCGACGCCCTGTGCGCGCGCATGCTCGACCTGCTGTGCACCGGGCGCGTGATCGGGCTGTACCAGGGCCGCAGCGAATTCGGCCCGCGTGCACTGGGGCACCGCAGCATCCTGGCCGACCCGTGCCGCGACCGCATCCGCGACTGGATCAATGCGCGGGTCAAGCAGCGCGAATGGTTCCGCCCGCTCGCCCCGGTGGTGCCGGAAGAACGCGCCGCCGTCTACTTCGACGTGGCCGGCCCGTCTCCCTTCATGCAGTTCGCCGCGCCGGTGCGGCCCGAAGTCGCGCCGATGCTGCCGGCCATCACCCACGTGGACGGCACCGCGCGCCTGCAGACCGTCGGCCCCGCGGACGACCCGTTGCTGCGCGCCCTGCTGGCCGGCTTCGAGGTGCGTACCGGGGTGCCGGTGCTGCTCAACACCTCCTTCAATGGCAAGGACGAGCCCATCGTCGAGACGCCCTTCGAGGCCGTCGCCGCGTTCCGGCAGATGCCCCTGCACGCACTGGCGATCCCACCCTTCCTGGTGACCAAGCGCAGCGAGCCGGAGCTGCCGGTATGATCCGTGCCTACCCCGGACGCCCGAGCGTGCGGGCGGGCGAAACGCTCACCCTGCACGTCTCGGGCGACGAGCCGCGCTTTCGCATCGCCATCTACCGCTGGGAAGACGGACTGGTGCCCGTGCGGGTGGGCGCTTGGCTGCGCGCCGAGCACCTGCCCGACGGTCGCGCCGACGAAGACTGGCAGTGGCCGCCCTACCAGGTCGAGACCGGAGACGACTGGCCCTCGGGCGTCTACCTCGCCCATCTCGAGCTGCCGCAAGGCCAGCCCTTGCGGCTGTCCGCCGATTCTGCCGCCGCCCTGTTCGTCGTGCGCGCCAGGGCGAGCAAGACCATCCTGTACAAGCTGCCCGTCGCCACCTGGCACCCCTACAACTGCTCCGGCGGCGGCTGCTTCTACACCAATCCGCCGCGCTCGGCGCATTCGCCCGGCGCCCGCGTCTCGCTGCATCGGCCCGGTGGCGGCATCGGCGGCCTGACCTGGGGCGCGCAAGACCACGACGACCCGCGCTCCCCGCGCCAGACCTTCGCGCACTGGGATGCGCGCTTCATCCGCTGGATGGCGCGCTGCGGCTATGCGCGACACGCCCGGTTTCATCGTCCAGCAGCCCGGACACTGGATCTTCGCGGGCACCGGCCTGGCGCGCGGCGCATCGCTCGGCGCCGATACCTGGCCGCCGCTGCCGGGATACGAGTGCGACGGCGCACCGGTCGACCACATCGGGCCGGACGGCCAGGCCATCCTGTCGCCCTGGCGCGACGAGGCAGGGACGCCGGACGGCTACCAGTTGCTGGCTGCCTGCCCGCTCGACCGGCGCTGGTAGGCCATGGCGCCGGCGAGGGCATCCACGTCGCGGCGATGGGCATGTTCCGGCACGGCGGCACCGTGTTTTCCGCCGGGACCACCGACTGGGCGCAGGTGCTGGGCGAGGCACGCGACCGCAGGGTCGAACGCATTACCCGCAACGTCCTCGACCGCTTGTGCCACGCCTGACGCGCCGGTGACCGTGCAAGACCTGCTTGTGACTGCTGGAGACCGATCCGCCGCTGTGGTGCCTGGCTGTGGAATTTGCGCAAGGCTGGATTATTTGGAGAACACATGAATCGGCGTTCGTTCCTGCACCGTCACGCTATCCGCAGCGTCATCGTGTTTCGCGCCCTGCAGCTGGGGGACATGCTCTGTTCGGTACCTGCCCTGCGTGCACTGCGCACTGCCTTGCCGGACGCGCGGATCGTGCTCACGGGCCTGCCCTGGGCGGCGCAGTTCGCCCGGCGCTTCGACGCCTACATGGACGATTTCATTCCCTTCCCGGGCCACCCGCTGCTGCCAGAGCAGGCGGTGCGCCACGAGGAACTCACGGCCTATTATGCGTCCATCTGCGAGCAGGGTTTCGACCTCGCCCTGCAGCTGCACGGCAGCGGCGACGTGACCAACCATATCGTCGCCGGTTTCGGTGCCCGCGCCATGGCCGGCTTTACCCGCGGCGAAGCAAGCCAGACCGAGCGCACCCTGCTGGTGCCCTGGCCCGACGCGGGCGCCGAACAGGAGCGTCTGCTGATCCTGCTCGGGCGGCTGGGCGCGCCCGACGCCGGCACCCAGCTCGAATTTCCTCTGCGGCGCGAAGACATCGACCAACTCGACACCAGCAAGGTCGCCCCTGGCCTCGAGCCCGGCAACTACATCTGCATCCATCCCGGCGCACGCAAGCGCGACAAATGCTGGCCTCCGGAACGTTTTGCGGAAGTGGCGGACCAGCTCAGGCAGGAATTCGGCCTGGACACCGTGCTCACCGGTTCAGCCGACGAAGCCCCGCTCGCCCGCGCGGTCGCGGAGCACATGTCTTCGCCCGCGATCGAGGCTGCGGCGCCGATCTCGATCGGTGCCATGGCGGCCCTGATGAGCCGCTCGCGGCTGCTGATCTGCAACGACACCGGGGTATCGCACATCGCGGCCGGCCTCGGGCTGAACAGCGTGGTGGTGTTCAGCAAGGCGGACATTGCGCGCTGGGCCCCGCTCGACCGCCTGCGCCACCGCTGCATCTGGGATCCGGCCGCCGAGCGCGCCGCGGTGGTGCTCGAGCATGCCCGCGCCCTGCTTTCCGGGACGGAGCCGAGCGGACAACGCGCGACGGGCATGTGGCCGTATTGGTGAAGGCACCGACCCTGTTCACCGGGTCAGGATGCCGCATGGCTTCACGCACTCGATGCGACGGCAGGCTGGCTTTGCAACTGCGCGAACGCCAGCCCCAGCACTTCGTCGACCGAAATATCGTGCAAAAAGCTCTCCTGGTGCGGGCAGCGCGATGCGCGGTTGTCCGCGCCGCACACGCTGCAGCGTACCTGGGCCGAGACGGCAGCGCGCAGCAGGCCCGGCCGCAAGGGTGCGCCGTCGACCAGGTTCGTATGCCAGAACAGGCCGACGGCCGGGGTGCCGATGGCCAGCGCCAGGTGCAGCGGTCCGGTGTCGTTCGATACCACCAGCGCGGCACGCTCGAGCACGCCGCACAGGCCGCCCAGCCCGAGCTTTCCGGCAAGGTCGAGGGCCGGCTGACGCATGCCGCCAACGATCCGCCGCACCAGGCCGGCCTCCTGCGCGGTGCCGTTGACGGCGACCAGTGCACCGGCCCTGGCCAGCGCGTCGCCGACGGCGACAAAGCGCTCCGCGGGCCAGCAGCGGCGCGGATCGGACGATCCCGGCTGCAGCAGCACCAGTGGACGGTCACACCCCTGCGGCGGAGGCATCGTGGTCCCGTACTCGGCCAGCCGGCCATGCGCTGCGTCCCCGTGGTGGGCTGGCAGGACTTGCGCCGCGGCCTCGCGGTCCGCCGGCGTGACGGCCAGTTCGCGCTGCATCCACGGCAGCGTCGCGCCGGCCAGCGCGGCGATCTCCAGCAAGGCCAGCCGCCGGTTGGCCGGCTCGACGTGGGCAGCCCAGCGGTGGAGCGGTGGGGCACCGTCCGCGCGCGCGCCGACGGCCAGCCTGGCCTCCATGCGCATGACGAAGGGATTCGAGTAGCGCCCGCCGCCGTACATCTGCAGCACGATATCGAAGCCTTCCCCTCGCATGCGTTCGACGAAGCACGCGACCGCTTGCTGGTCGACCGGCTCGTCCACGGGCGCCCCGACGCCGGGAATGGGCGGCAAGACCACGACCCGGTCGACCGGTCCCGGCCGCCCTTCCAGGAAATCCGCGTGCCAGGCCTTGCCGAGGAATACCAGTTCGGCGTCCGGATAGGCGTGCTTCAGCGCGTGCAGGGCCGGCAGGACGAAGACGAAGTCGCCCACCGCGTTCGGCCGCAGGACGGCGATCTTCGCCACCCCGCCGAGCCGGGCCGCTTCGCCGTTCATGGCCGCTCCTGCGCCGGCGCCAGGGAAGCCGACAATGCCGCGGGATCGCCGTGCGGCAGCAGCGTCCAGGGCGCATCGACCCTGCGCTCTTTCAGCGTGGTGGGCAGCTCCATGTGATAGGCGCCGGAAGGCAGCATGCCGCAGCCGCCGAAGCGCGCCATGACGCGCAGCTGGGCCAGCACATCCTCGCCACAATGGCCGGGAGGCAGCGCGGGCCAGAAATCGAAGCCGCCGGCGGCGCGCAGCTTGGCGCTATCGAACATCACGCAGCCGCCCACCCAGGCCACGCGGTAGGCACGCTCCTGGTCTGGCGGGACGCCGAGACGGCGCTGCAGGTGGAACAGGTTGGCGGCGCTGTGCAGGTGATGGCGTGCCCATGCGCTACTGCCCGGCATTACCGTTTCCGGCTCGACGCGCTCTTCCCAGAACGTGAGCTGCTCCTGCGCGGGGCGTTCCTGGCCCAGGTAGCTCAGGCCATGCACCGCGCTGCCGGCAAACCCGCATCCCTGCCGCACGAGCAGGCCGTGCAGGCGCCTGACCAGGCCCGGCTCGAGGATGACGTCGTCGTCGACGAACAGGCAATACGGCGCCTGGACCTGCGCCAGCAGGAAGGCGCGCTGCTCCGCCATGCCGCGTCGCGGCAGGTGGTGCCAGGTCTCGAGCTGGTGTCCGCGCGCGCGTAGGTAGCGCAGCACGGCCACCACCTCGGCCTGCCCGAGGGCAGTGCTGCCCTCGGTCTGGTCGGACACGACGATGCGCAGCGCGGGATAGTCCTGTGCACCGATCGCTGTCAGCGTGACCGCCAGCGCTGCCGGCCGGCCGCAGGTGGGGACGAGGACGTCGATGCGCGACAGCGCCATTCAGCCGCCTGCCTGCGCCGCGCCGCCGGCCGCCTGCCCGTACAGGTAGGGGTTGAGCGCGGGATCGTTGTACATCTTGAACTGGCGGTAGACCTTGAAATAGGCCTGGCCGCTGCGCGCCTCGCGCAGCAGCTGGTCGAGGCAGGCGGCGAGGTCGTGGCGCTGGGTGATCAGGCGCTGCAGCCGGGCGCTGCACGCCTGCACGTGCGCCTGCCCCGCATCGCTGCGTTCGGTCTGCAGCCGCATGTGGTGGATCTTGAGCGACAGGATCGACAGCCGGTCGATCATCGCGCCGGGCGTCTCGCTCGACAGGCGCGCCCCCGGGACGGGCTCGGCGCAATGGGCAGCTGCGAGGCCGGCCAGCAGCGCTTCGTCGATGGCTTCGACCGCATCGTTGCGCTGCTGGTTGTAGCGGTCGATCAGGCGTTTGCTGGTGGCGATCTCGGCGGCGGGAACGTCGACTCGGCGTGCGCGGTCTTCTTCCTGCCACAGCAGGCAGTTGTAGCGGTGGTTGGCGTCGATGGCAGGCCAGGCCCCCGGGAGTTCGGCCGCGCGGTGCAGGCTCGGCCAGTCGGCCTGGGCAAGCTCGCCATCGTGAAACTGCGTCACCTCGGCTGCATCGATTGTGCTCGTCATGGCATCTCCGTGATCAAGGGGCTTGTCCGTTGGAGATGGCGCGGCGGGCGAAGTTCGGCCAGTGCCGGGACCGGCTTGGGATAGCGCAAACAAAAAAAACGCAGACGGCGCATGGCGCGGTCTGCGTTGGAAGCCGGCTTGCGCCGTGCGAGGATCGGTGCCGGCCGGAGCCGGCGGGAGACTTACTTCAGCAGCTTGGTACGGCTTGCCACGAAGGCGATGACCAGGGACAGGCCGCCGACGTAGGCGATGGCTGCCTGCATGCCGACGAAGTGGGCGACGGCGCCGATCACCGGCGGGCCCATCAGGCTGCCGCTGTAGGCCATGCTGGCGACGGCGGCCAGGGCCATCGGACCTTGTGCGCCGGCTGCGCTGAACACGAAGGGGAACAGCAGCGACAGGCCGAGGCCGGCGACCGCGAAACCGGCCAGGGCGACGTAGGCGTTCGGGGCCATCACGGCGAAGAACAGGCCGGATGCCGACACCAGCGAGCCGAGGGTGACCAGGCGCTGGGCGCCGAAGCGCACTTTCATCTTGTCGCCGACCATGCGCGACAGCAGCATCATGACCGAGAACGCGGACAGGGCCAGCGGCGCCAGGCCGTCCGAGGCGCCGAAGTGCTCTTTCAGGAACACGCCGCTCCAGTCGGCGATGCTGCCTTCCGACATCGAGCCCAGGAAGCCCAGCAGACCCAGCAGTGCCAACGGACCGCGCGGCAGCGAGAACGACTTCTTCTCGACCTTCTCGACGGAATCGTCGGCGTCCATCATGCTGAAGGCGCCCCACAGGACCAGGGCCAGCGGACCGGCCAGCATCAGGAAGTGGGTGCCCGGCGCGATCTTCATGCTGGCCATCAGGCTGCCGAGGGTGGCGCCCACCAGGCCGCCGGCGCAGGCGAGGCCGTGCAGCCTCGACATTTCCGCCTTGCCGGTCGTCTTCTCACGCTTGCTCGCGGCCGAGTTGATGGCGACGTCGAAGGTGCTGGCGGTGATGCCCAGCATCAGGACCGCCAGCATCAGGCGCGGCACGGTCGGCGCCATGCCGATCGACACCAGCACGCACAGGAGCGCCATGCCCGAGATCAGCGCCGACTTGCGGGCGCCGAAGCGGCCCATCAGGAAGGACGAGATCGGGTAAGAGATGACGGCGCCCAGGCCGCCGCACAGCAGAACCATCGACAGCGCCGAGTGGGATACCTGCACGCGCTCGGCCAGGGCCGGGATGCGGCCGGCCCACGAGCCCATGATCAGGCCGAACAGGGCGAACAGGACGGGAAGTGCGTATTGCTGGGTTTGCGCGAGACTGAAAGAAGAACGCGAAGTAGAAACAGTGGTGTGCATCGGCTTACGTGAATTGTTAAATTTTTTCGGGAGTTTTCAGCATTGCCAGCCCATCCTGATCGATTGAAATATTTAAGTCAGGAAGCTGATGGGAGGCAATTCTATACGCTCGGAAATTTTTTTGTTTGCCGTGCGGAAAAATTTTTATGCCGTTGTTTTGTGCCGACGCAAAGATGACAACACCATTAACGAACCTATACAAAATCCTGCAAAAGTAAGCATGAAATAGCGAAACAAGGCCTAAATGTAAGCAAATGCTTCAGTCCGCTTGCTCTCGTACTGGCCGCGCCGCCCGCTCTACATTGATTAAACAAACCGGCAAGGATTACATTTGGCGCAAATGGAATAAGCGATTAAGCAATTTCCTTCTCATTAAACAGGCGCCGCCTTTATCGATTATTTCGCTTGCCTATTTCCGTTATTCAGAAAATGAATTGTGAAATTGAAGAGCTCGCTAATTAAATGCCAGTTATATCCAGCAATAAGCAAAAGCGCTGTCAGAAAAATAAAAAGCCAGCCTGACCAGGCCTGATCGGCCCGGCAAGGCTGGCTTCCCCGTCCGGAAAACGGAACGCGTCAGACCAGCTGCAGATTCACGTCGATATTGCCGCGCGTCGCGTTCGAGTACGGGCAGACGATGTGGGCGCGCTCGACCAGGGTGCGCGCCTCTTCCGCGGGCACGCCCGGCAGGCTGATCTGCAGCGTCACCTCGATGCCGAAGCCGGTCGGGATCGGACCGATGCCGACGCTGCCCTGCACCGACACGTCCGGCGAGATCTTCAGCTTGTCGCGGGCCGCCACGAATTTCATCGCACCCAGGAAGCAGGCCGAGTAGCCGGCAGCGAACAGCTGCTCCGGATTGGTTCCGTCGCCACCCGCGCCGCCCAGCTCCTTCGGGGTCGACAGCTTGAGGTCGAATGCCTTGTCGGACGAGACGGCGCGGCCGTCGCGGCCGCCGGTGGCGGTGGCGCTTGCACGGTAGAGGACTTTTTCGATTGCCATGATGATACTCCTTTGCTGTTGGTGGGCAGGGCCCGGTTGTTTTATAGCGATTAAATAGCGCACTACTTAAACAGCGCCGCTGTCGGGTGGATGAGCTCAGCCTCGCTGCCATGGAAAAGATAATACATAGCGCGCTATTTAATTGCAAGCGATTTTTCTCCGGCCCGATTGCGAGAGTATGCTTCGTAGCGCAGGATCCTGAAGCACCATCCAGAGACAAGGAGACATCCGATGGACGACACGGTACGTTGGGGCATCCTGGGCACGGGCGGCATCGCGCGCGCATTCGCGCTGGGGCTGAAGCATGCGCCGGGCGCGGTGCTGGCGGCAGTCGGTTCGCGCACGCTCGAGAGCGCGCAGACCTTCGCGCGCGAGCTGGGCATCGAACAGGCCTACGGCTCGTACGAGGCGCTGGCCAGGGCGGACGACGTCGACATCATCTATATCGGCACGCCGCACCCGATGCATGCGCCGAATTCCCTGCTGGCCCTGGGCGGCGGCAAGGCCGTGCTGTGCGAGAAGCCCTTTGCCATCAACCGGCGCGAAGCCGGCGAAGTGGTGGCGCTCGCGCGTGCCAAGAACCTGTTCCTGATGGAGGCGATGTGGACGCGCTTCCTGCCGGCGCTCGCCGAAGTCAAACGCATCATGGCATCCGGCGAGATCGGCACCGTCACCCAGGTGCATGCCGATTTCGGCTTCTCGGCCACGCTGGACCCCGAGCACCGGGTCAACAAGCGCGAACTGGGCGGCGGCGCCCTGCTCGACCTCGGCATCTACCCGCTCTCGATCGCCTGCGCCCTGCTGGGCAAGGTGGAGAACGTGCAGGCCCAGGCCATCATGAGCGAGACGGGCGTGGATGCCACCACCGCCTTCACCATGAAGCACCAGGGCGGCACCCTGTCGGTGTGCAGCTGCTCGATCCGCGCGCGTTCGGCCTCGGAACTGATCGTCTCCGGCACCAGGGGCAGCATCCGCATGCACCGCATGTTCCACCTGGCCGAGCGCATCACCGTGGACCTGCAGGACGGTTCCTCGCGCACCATCCCGACGCCCTACCTGGGCAACGGCTACACGCATGAAGCGATCGAGGCCGGACGCTGCCTGCGCGAGGGCCTGATCGAGCATCCCCTCATGACGCACGAGGACACCTTGTCCAACATGGCCCTGCTGGACCGGATCCGCGGGCAGATCGGCCTGCGCTATCCCGCGGACGCCTGAAGCGCGCCGGCCGGCACAGGCCGTTCGCCGATCTGCTGGCGCCACATCGCGTAGTACAGGCCCTTCTGCGCCACCAGCGCGTCGTGCGAGCCGGTTTCGACGACGCGGCCCTTTTCCAGCACGTAGATGGTGTCCGCGTGCATGACGGTCGAGAGCCGGTGCGCGATCAGGATCGTGATCTGGCTGGCGCGCGCCGAGATGTCGCGCACCGTATTGGTGATCTGCTCTTCGGTCAGCGAATCCAGCGCCGACGTCGCCTCATCGAAAATCAGCAGGCGCGGTTCGCGCACCAGCGCGCGGGCGATCGACAGGCGCTGCTTTTCGCCGCCCGACAGCTTCATGCCGCGCTCGCCGATGACGGTGTCCAGCCCGTCGGGCGACTTCTCGACCAGGTTGGCGCACGAGGCCTGCGCCATCGCCGCCATGATCTGTTCGTCGGTCGCATCCGGCTTCACGAACAGCAGGTTGTCGCGGATGGTCCCGGCAAACAAATGGGTCTCCTGCGTGACGAAGCCGATCTGGCGGCGCGCCTCGTTGTAGCGCAGGTCCGCGGTCGAGATCTCGTTGTAGTACACCTTGCCGCGCGCCGGCGTGTACAGGCCGACCAGCAGCTTCACCAGGGTCGACTTGCCCGAGCCCGACGGCCCCACGAAGGCCACCGTCTGGCCCAGCGCGGCGCTGAAGGAGATGTCCACCAGCGAATCCTCCTGCGCACCCTTGTGGCGGAAGCCCACGTCGGCGAAGCGGATCTGCTCGAGCGCGCCGATCTCGACGAAGTCCTGCGGGCGCCGCTCGATCGGCTTGTCCATCAGGGTGCGGAAGTTGAGCAGCGAGGCCTCGACCTCGCGGTGCGCCAGGATGATGTTGCCCAGCTCCTGCAGCGGCGCGAAGATCGCCACCGAGATGAACTGCATCGCGATCAGCTCGCCCGTCGACAGCACCTTGCGGAAGATCAGCCACAGCAGCGCGAACAGGATCGCCAGCTTCAACAGGCTCAGCGTGCTCCCCTGTAAAAAGGAGAGAAGCCGGATGCGCTTCACCTTTGCCATCTCGAGCGCGAAGATGCTGTCGGTCTGGGCGCGCAGGCGCCGGATCTCGGTAAAGGTCAGGCCCAGGCTCTTGATCAGTTCGATGTTGCGCAGCGATTCGGTGATGAAGCCGGAGTTGCGGTTGGTCTCGCGCACGATCGAGCGCTGCTGGGTCTTGATCTCGCGGCTCAGCAAGCCGGTGAGCCCGCCCAGCACCAGCACCCCGACCAGGAACACCGGCACCAGCAGCCAGTGCTTGGTCACCGCGTACCAGACCAGGAAGGACACCCCGACCGTTGATGCGAACACGGTATTGATGAAGGTGTTGATGAAGCGCTCGCTGTCGGCGCGCACCTTCTGCAGCAGCGACAGGGTCTCGCCGCTGCGCAGGTCTTCGAATTCCTGGTACTTCAGGCGCAGCACCTGGCGCAGGCCGTCGTTGAAGATCGCCACGCCCAGCTTCTGCACCACCAGCCGCGTCACGTATTCCTGCAGCGCCTTGGCCAGGCGCGCCAGCAGGGCCACCAGCACGGCCAGGCCCAGCAGGCGCAGCACGCCCGCCACCAGTTCGTCGTCGCTCCTGCCGCCCGGGTGCAGCGCGTAGTCGTCGATGATCATCCCGAAGATGATCGGGTCGACCAGGTTCAGCACCTGTGCGAGGCCCGCCAGCAGCAGCGCCAGCGCGGCAAGGCGCCAGTGCGGGCGCAGGTAATTCCAGAGGATGTGCATGTTTCGCATGCTAGCAAGCCCACCGCCTGCGGCGCGCACGAGCGCTGTGTTTGGCAGAAAACTTGCCGTATTGACCTGAAGTAATGCGTTGCCGTATCCCATGCAAAACAGTAAAGTGGAGCCATTTGCCGCTTTTTTCCCGGCATGGAGGTTTACGTGAACGACAGTATCCCGCCGTCGCGGCTGCTGCTCGCCACGGACTTGTGCGCGCATTGCGACCGCCCACTGGACCGTGCCAAGCAGCTGGCGCTCGAATGGCAATCCGAACTGGTCATCCTGACCGTGCGCGAAGGTCCGCGCACGCCCGACGAGGTGAGCGCCTGGCTCGACCGCGACGCTACCGTGTCCGCGCTCGAACTGGCCGCACGCCGCGAGCTGCAGGAAGAATTCGCCGGCAGCGGCGTGGCGCCGACCCTGCAGGTGAGGGACGGCGAGGTCGTCGATGCCATCCTGGATACTGCCGGCACCCTGGGCGACGGCGTGGTCGTCACCGGGGCCTCGCGCGACGAAGGCTTCCAGCAGCTGATCTTCGGCTCCACCACCGAACGCCTGGCGCAGGGCCTGGCCCAGCCGCTGCTGGTGGTGCGCCAGCGCACCCGCGGCGCCTATGCGCGCATCCTGGTCGCGAACGATTTCTCGGACGCCTCGCGGCGTGCGCTGGAGACGGCCGTGCGGCTGTTCCCCGGACGCCGCATCGTCCTGTTCCACGTGCTCGAAGCGCTGGCCGAGCCGGTTGCCGACGCGGTGCCGGAGATGCTGGCGGCCAGCGAGCGCTTCCTCGACGGCTGCGCCCTGCCGCCCGGCGCCCGCCAGCACATCGCGCCCTTCATCGGCCACGGCGGCGTCACCGACACCATTGCCCGCTATGCCCACGAACATGCGCTCCAGCTGGTAGTGCTGGGCGTGCGCGAACGCTCGAGCGTGGCGCGTGTATTCATGGGTAGCCGCAGCGACGATTTGCTGCAGCACCTGGCCTGCGACACCCTGCTGGTGCGTGCACCAGAAGGCGGTGTCGATGGCTGAACGACCCGCACCGGCCCATTGGCTTTCGGAGGACTGACCGCATGCTCCTGCTCCTCCTTTCCCTTCCCTTTGCCGCCGCCCTGGTGGCGGCCTGCATGCCTACCGGATCGCGCCACCGCCCCGCCGCGGTGGCGGCGATCGCCACCGCCGGCGCGCTGCTGCTGGCGATCCTCCAGTTCGGCCGCATCGCCGAGGGCGAAGTCCTGCGCAAGCAGATCGACTGGCTGCCCGACTTCGGGCTCGCCCTGGTGCTGCGCATGGACGGCCTGGCCTGGGTCTTCTCGATCATGGTGCTCGGCATCGGCCTGCTGGTATTGCTCTATGCGCGCTACTACATGTCGCGGCGCGACCCGGTGCCGCGCTTCTATGCCTACATCATGGCCTTCATGGGGGCCATGCTCGGCGTGGTCCTGTCGGGCAACCTGATCCAGCTGGTGGTGTTCTGGGAACTCACCAGCGTCACCTCCTTCCTCCTGATCGGCTACTGGCAGGAGCGCAACGACGCCCGCCGCGGCGCGCGCATGGCCTTTACCGTCACCACCATCGGCGGCCTGTGCCTGCTGGCGGGGGTGCTGCTGCTCGGGCACATGGCCGGCAGCTACGACTTGCAGACCGTGCTGGGGGCGGGCAACGCGATCCGCGCCCACGACTGGTACGTGCCGGCCCTGGTGCTGGTGGCGCTCGGCGCGCTGACCAAGAGCGCCCAGTTCCCCTTCCACTTCTGGCTGCCGCATGCGATGGCGGCGCCCACGCCGGTGTCGGCCTACCTGCACTCGGCCACGATGGTCAAGGCCGGGGTATTCCTCCTGATGCGCCTGTGGCCGGCACTGGCCGGCACCGAGGAATGGACCTGGATCCTCGGCAGCGCCGGGGTCTTCACCCTCCTGATCGGCTCCTTCTTCGCGATCTTCCAGCACGACATGAAGGGTCTGCTGGCCTACTCGACCATCAGCCACCTGGGCCTGATCACGGTCCTGATGAGCATCGGCACGCCGCTGTCGGTCGTGGCCGCGATCTTCCACACCATGAACCATGCGGTCTTCAAGGCCTCGCTGTTCATGGCGGTCGGCATCGTCGACCACGAGAGCGGCACCCGCGACATGCGCGTGCTGCGCGGCCTGAGGCGCGCCATGCCGCACACGGCGGCGCTGGCGATCGTGGCCAGCGCGGCGATGGCCGGCGTGCCGCTGATGAACGGTTTCCTGTCGAAGGAGATGTTCTTTGCCGAGACCATGATCGTGGGCGGCACCGAGAACTGGTGGATGTCGGTCGCGGCAGTGCTGATGGGCCTGTTCAGCGTGATCTACTCGCTGCGCTTCATCAGCGTGTTCTTCGGCCCGCTCGCACGCGACCTGCCGGAAGAACCGCACGAACCGCCGCGCTGGATGCGTCTGCCGATCGAACTGCTGGTGCTGCTGTGCATCGCGGTCGGCGTGATGCCCGAACGGGTGGTGGGCGACGTGCTCGCGGTGGCGGCCGGCTCGGTGCTGGGGCCGACCCTGCCCGAGTACAGCCTGGCGATCTGGCACGGCGTCAACCTGCCGCTCGTGATGAGCGTGATGGCCCTGGTGGGCGGCGCGCTGTGCTACATGCTGCTGCGTAACCACTTCGGCCTGCACGGGCGCGACCGTGTGCCGGTGCTGCACCGCGTGAAGGGCGCCCAGCTGTACGAAAACGTCATGCTCGGCCTGTCCCAGGGCGCCTCCTGGGTGCTGAAGGTCGCCGGCACCCGGCGCCTGCAGCCGCAGCTGCTGGTGCTGGTAGCGGCAATGGTCGCCGTGCCGCTGCTGCTGGCGCGCCCGGTGCACGACCTGGCTGCGCCCGCGCTCGACAAGCTCGATCCGCTGTTCGCCCTGCTCTGGCTGATCGGCGCCGGCTGCGCCGTGGCCGCGGCCTGGAAAGCCAAGTACCACCGCCTGGCGGCGCTGGCCCTGGCCGGCGGCACCGGCATGGTGACGGCCGTGACCTTCCTGTGGCTGTCGGCGCCCGACCTGGCGCTGACCCAGCTGATGGTCGAGACCGTGACCACGGTACTGATCCTGCTCGGCCTGCGCTGGCTGCCGCCGCGCTTCCGGCCGGCCCACCTGGCCGAACGCATCCCGCCCAGCGCCTGGCTGCGGCGCTCGCGCGATTCGCTGGTGGCCGTCGCCGGCGGCCTCGGCTTGGCCGCGGCCAGCTATGCGGTGCTGACCCGCCCCGGCGACTCCACCCTGCGCGACTTCTTCGTGCTGCGCGCCCTGCCCGAGGGCGGCGGTTCCAACGTGGTCAACGTGCTGCTGGTGGACTTCCGCGGCTTCGACACGATGGGCGAGATCACCGTGCTGTCGGCGGTGGCGCTGACCGTGTACGCGCTGCTGCGCCGCTTCCGTCCGGCGCCGGAAAGCATCGCCATCCCGGTGCAGCAGGCCAGCGACGTCGACCCGGCCGTGCGCCAGAAACCGGCCGAACAGGCCGCCCCCGGCGGCTACCTGATGATTCCTGCCGTGTACCTGCGCTTCCTGCTGCCGGTGATGGGCGTGATCGCGGTGTACTTCTTCATGCGCGGGCACAACCTGCCGGGCGGCGGCTTCGTCGCCGGCCTGATCTTCGCCACCGCCCTGATCGTGCAGTACATGGTGGCCGGCACCGACTGGGTCGAGTCGCACCTGCGCCTGCGCCCGCACCGCTGGATCGGCTGGGGCCTGGTGACGGCCTGCGCCACCGGCATCGGGGCCTGGCTGTTCGGCTATCCCTTCCTGACCAGCCACACCGCCCACCTCACCCTGCCGCTGCTGGGCGAACTGCACGTGCCCTCGGCCTTCGTGTTCGACCTCGGCGTGTTCCTGGTGGTGGTCGGCACCACCATGCTGATCCTGGTGGCGCTTGCCCACCAGTCGCTGCGCAGCCGCCGCGCCCCACCCGGCGCCGCGCGCAGCGGCGCCATCCCACCTGCCAAGGAGATCCAGTAATGGAAGCCGTGCTCTCGCTCGCCATTGGCATCGTATTCGGCGCCGGCATCTGGCTGGTGCTGCGCCCGCGCAGCTTTCAGGTGCTGGTCGGCCTGATGCTGATGTCCTATGCCGTCAACCTGTTCATCTTCGCCATGGGCCGCCTGGCCGTGGACCGCCCACCCTTCACGCCGGCCGGCACGGTGCCCGATCCCGCGGCCCTGGCCGACCCGGTGCCGCAGGCGCTGGTGCTGACCGCCATCGTGATCGGCTTCGCCACCACCGCGCTCTACCTGGTGGTGATGATCGGTGCGCGCGGCCTGACCGGCACCGACCACGTCGACGGCGAGGAGCCGGAAGCATGATGGAGTTCCTCACCCTCGACTGGTCCCGCCACCTGGTGATCCTCCCGGTGCTGCTGCCGCTGCTGTGCGGGGCGCTGCTGGCCACCCTCACCCAGGGGCGGCACCGCCTGAAATTCGCGGTCGCCTACATCAGCGTGCTGGCGCTGCTGGCCAATGCGCTGGCGCTGGCCTGGCTGGCCGACGGCAGCTGGCCGGGCGGCGTCCAGGTCTACCTGGCCGCCAACTGGTCCGCGCCCTTCGGCATCGCGCTGGTGGCCGACCGGCTGTCGGCCTTGATGCTGGTGCTGACCGCGCTGCTGGGGCTGGCAGCCCTGCACTATGCCCAGCCGCGCTGGAGCCGGATCGGCGTGCACTTCCACTCCCTGTTCCAGTTCCTGCTGATGGGGATCAACGGCGCCTTCCTGACCAACGACCTGTTCAACCTGTTCGTGTTCTTCGAAGTCATGCTGGCCTCGTCCTACGGCCTAGTCCTGCATGGCTACAACGTGGCGCGGCTGCGCGCCAGCATGCAGTACATCGCCGTCAACCTGGTGGCCTCGCTGCTGTTCCTGATCGGCGTGGCGATGATCTACGCGGTCACCGGCACCCTCAACATGGCCGACCTGGCCGGCCGCGTGCCCGGCCTGGCGAGCACGGACGCCGGCCTGCTCCAGGCCGGGGTGGCGGTGCTGGCACTGGCCTTCCTGGCCAAGAGCGCCATGTGGCCGCTCGGCTTCTGGCTGCCCACCACCTATGCGGCGGCCTCGCCGCCGGTGGCGGTGATGCTGGCCCTGATGACCAAGGTCGGCGCCTATGTGTTGCTGCGCATCTGGCTGATGGTGTTTTCGGACGGCGCCGGCGAACTGTCGCGCTACGGCTACGACGCCCTGCTGTGGGGCGGCATGGCGACCATCGTGTTCGGTGCCGCCGGCATGCTGGCCACCGATACCGCCGGGCGCATGGCGGGCTACGCGGCGATCATCTCCTCGGGCACGCTGCTGTCGGTGATCGGCTATGGCCAGCCGCTGCTGGTGACGGCCGGCCTGTACTACTACCTCGCCTCGACCCTGGCGATCGCCGCCTTCGTGCTGCTGATCGAACTGTTCGACCGCATCCGCACGCCCGGCGCCGCGATGCTGGCGCTGACCATGGAAGCCTTCGCGGTCGAGGATGCCCCGGCGGAGCCGAAGGGCCGCGGCGTGCCGGCGGCGATGGCCTTCCTGTCGCTGGCCTTCCTGGCCTGCGCCTTGATCATCGCCGGCCTGCCCCCGCTATCCGGCTTCGTCGCCAAGTTCGGCATGTTCCACGCCCTGATCAACCCGGGCCCGGGCGTGGCCCCGATCGGCGCCGCCGGCTGGACCCTGATGGCCCTGGTGTTCGGCTCCGGGCTGATCGCGATCGTGTCGCTGATGCGCTTCGGGGTGCGCACCTTCTGGGCGTCGGAAGTCCTCGCGCCGCCCGCCCTGCATCCCTCTGAGGCGCTGCCGGTGGCCGGCCTGCTGCTGGCATCGGTGCTGATGACGGTCCAGGCGCAGCCGCTGTTCGCCTACCTGGCGCGCGCCAGCGCAGACATCCACCGGCCGGCCCTGTACATCGATGCGGTGCGCAGCGCGCCTTCGCTGCCCGGCCCGACCTCGGTCAAGGAGGCGCCATGATGCGCTGGCTTCCCTACCCGGTGGTATCGCTCGGACTGTGCGTCCTGTGGCTGCTGCTGAACCAGACGGTCGACCCGGCCAACCTGCTGTTCGGCGCGCTGCTGGGCATCGCGGTGCCGCTGCTGACCCGCCGCCTGCAGCCTTTCGGCTACCCGCGCATGCGCGCGCCGCTCACCTTCGTGCGCCTGATGGGAATGGCGGGCGTGGAAGTGGTGCGCTCCTGCTTCAACGTCTGCCGCATCATCCTGTTCCGCGACTACCAGACCGTGAAGGCGCAATTCATGCGGATACCGCTGGACCTGCGCGACCCCTATGGCCTGGCGATGCTGTCCTGCCTGATCAACATGACGCCGGGAACAGTGTGGGTGGAAATTTTGCCTGAGGGTTATGAGCTGTCGCTGCACGTGTTCGACCTGCACGACGAGCAATGGTGGATCGATACCATCAAGACCCGCTACGAACAGCCGCTGATCGAGATCTTCGAAGGCGGCGCAACCCAACCGGAGGACAAGGATGGAAACCCTGCTTGAACTGGCGGTCGGCTATGCCCTGGTGTGCACGCTGGTCGCCATGGGTCTGTGCGCGCTGCGCCTGCTGATCGGCCCCTCGGCGCACGACCGCGTGCTGGCCCTCGACACCCTGTGGATGGCCGGCATGCTGCTGGCCCTGGTGCTGGGCATCCGCTTCGGCACCCAGGTCTATTTCGAGGTAGCGATCCTGATCGCGCTGCTGGGCTTCGTATCGACGGTGGCGATGGCGAAGTTCCTGATGCGCGGGGAGATCATCGAATGAGCGGGCTCGAATACCTGCCGGGCTGGGCGACCGTGCCGGTGGCCCTGCTGCTGGTGCTGGGCGCGAGCATCGTCCTGATCGGCGCCCTCGGCCTGCTGCGCCTGCCCACCTTCTACCAGCGCATCCACGGCCCGGCCATCACCATCACCCTGGGCGCCGGCTGCCTGCTGCTGGCCTCGATGCTGTACTTCACGGTGGCGCAGTCGCGCCTCGTAATCCACGAGATCATCATCGCCGTCTTCCTCCTGATGACGGCGCCGGTGGTGTCGATGATGATCATGCGCGCCGCCGTGTACCGCGACCTGCGGGCGCGCAAGCACGATGCCGGGGCGACGGCGGGCGACGTGTACGTCATTCCCGAGGAAGCCGACAAGGGCATCCCCGGCCAGCCGGACTGAATCAAGCCTTTAGGAACTCCAGCATCAGGGTATTCAGGCGTGCGGCATGGGTCGCGGCGAAACCATGCGGCGCCCCCTTCACGACCTCGAGGCGGCTGCCGGCGACCATGGCGTGCGAGCGCTGGCCCGACACTTCCAGCGGCACGATGTGGTCGGCGTCGCCATGGACGACCAGGGTCGGGATGTCGAATTTGGCCAGGTCGGCGCGGAAATCGGTGCCGCCGAAGGCATTGATGCATTGCTCGGTCGCCAGCGGCGACGCTTCCCACGCGATCCACTTGCTGAAGGCGACCAGTTCCTGGCCGTCCTTGCCGTCCTTGTCCAGGTTATAGAAATTGTAGAAGAAATCGCCCAGGAATGCGATGCGGTCGTTCCTGACCGCTTCCAGCATGCCGTCGAAGACCGACTTGTCCACGCCTTCGGGATTGTCGCCGGTCTTGAGCAGGAAGGGCGGCACGGCGCCCAGCAGCATGGCTTTCGAGACCCGTTCGCTGCCATAGCGGCCAATGTAGCGCGCCACCTCGCCACCGCCCATCGAGAAGCCGGCCAGGACCGCGTCGCGCAGGTCGAGCTGGGTCATCAGCGCATCGAGGTCGGCCGCGAAGGTATCGTAGTCGTAGCCGCCTGTCGGCCGGCCCGACTGCCCGAAGCCGCGGCGGTCGTAGGCGATCGCGCGGTAGCCGTTTTCCGCCAGGGCGGCGATCTGCGATTCCCACATGCGGTGGCTGAGCGGCCAGCCATGGATCAGGACGACAGGCTGCCCCTGTCCCTGTTCATAGTAGTAGAGCTCGGTCGGATTGGCGCCGGAAGTCTGGATGCGTGGCATGGCTTTCCTTTCGAAGGGAGTACGTCGGTGGGAACTGCTCGACCGACAAGTGTATGCGCTCGCCTCCAACCGGCACGCACGCTTCGGGCAAGAAAAAACCCCGCAGCGCGGAGCGTGCGGGGTCTCTGGGCAGGCGCCGGCTTGCTGGTGCCGGACGCGCGGGTGAAGCGCTCAGAACGGGATGTCGTCATCCATGTCCGAGAAGTTCGGCGCCGGGCGCTGCGGCTGCGGACGGGCGGCCGGTGCCGGCGGGGCCTGGCGCGGGGCCGGGCGCTGCTGCGGCTCGTAGCCACCACCGTCATCCATGCCACCGCCCATGCTGTCGCCACCGCCCATGCCCTGGCGGCCGCCCAGCATCTGCATGTTCTCGGCGATGATGTCGGTCGCGTAGCGCTCGATGCCGTCCTTGTCGGTGTACTTGCGGGTCTGCAGGCGGCCTTCGACGTAGACCGAGGAGCCCTTCTTGAGGTACTGGCCCACGATCTCGGCCAGGCGGCCGAAGAACGAGATGCGGTGCCATTCGGTCAGTTCCTTCTGTTCGCCGGTCTGGCGGTCCTTCGACTTGTACGAGGTGGCGACCGCGATGTTCGCGATGGCGTCGCCGCTCGGCATGTAGCGGATTTCCGGGTCGCGGCCGAGGTTGCCGACGATGATGACCTTGTTGACTGATGCCATGTTGATACTCCAATGAGTTTTGTAGAGCCCTGACTCTGCGTGATTTCCAAGCGTCAGGGAACGTAGTGCTGCAGCCAACTATTATGGGGCCGATGAGCAGCGAAAAAAAGAGATTTTTTACGTCCCTCGCACGCACACGATTGAGCCGGATTGCCAACTTCCGATACGGACTTGACCCGTCCTTCAAGAAAAATATTGGACTTCTGGCCGCTTTGTCATTGAAGAGACCGCGAACCGGCCCACATACCCCTCACCCCGGCTTTTTGAGGCTGGCTTCCTATGCCAAATGGTCAAGGAAACGTATCCCAGCGGCACAAAACTGCTGGATGCATGTACAGCACTTCGAAAAAACAGCTACACTACTAGGTTCTCCCTGATTGGCCCGCTCACCGCGACAGTCCTTCGTGCGCCGGCCCTGCAAACTTTATTGAAAGCCTGCAAAAAAAACCAATGGAAGAAATTCGCATCCGCGGCGCACGCACGCACAACCTGAAGAACATCAACCTCGACCTTCCGCGCAACAAGCTGATCGTCATCACCGGCCTGTCGGGTTCGGGCAAGTCCTCGCTCGCCTTCGACACCCTGTATGCAGAAGGCCAGCGCCGCTACGTCGAGTCGCTGTCGGCCTATGCGCGCCAGTTCCTGCAGCTGATGGAAAAGCCGGACGTCGACCTGATCGAAGGCCTGTCGCCGGCGATCTCGATCGAGCAGAAGGCCACTTCGCACAACCCGCGTTCGACCGTCGGCACCGTCACCGAGATCCACGACTACCTGCGCCTGCTGTACGCGCGCGTCGGCACCCCCTACTGCCCGCAGCACCCGCACGAGCCGCTGGCGGCCCAGACCGTGTCGCAGATGGTCGATGCGGTGCTGGCCATGCCGGAAGGCACCAAGCTGATGATCCTGGCGCCTGTCGTGGCGGGCCGCAAGGGCGAGCACGGCGACCTGTTCCAGGCCATGCAGGCCCAGGGCTTCGTGCGCTTCCGCGTCGCCAGCGGCGTCAACGCAGCCAAGATCTACGAGATCGACGAGCTGCCCAAGCTCAAGAAGACCGAGAAGCACAGCATCGACGTCGTGATCGACCGCGTCAAGGTGAACCCGGAGATCAAGCAGCGCCTCGCCGAGAGCTTCGAGACCGCCCTGCGCCTGGCCGATGGCCGCGCCGTGGCCTACGAGATGGATACCGAGAAGGAAACCGTCTTCTCGAACAAGTTCGCGTGTAATGTCTGCGGCTATTCGCTGCAGGAGCTCGAGCCGCGCCTGTTCTCCTTCAACAACCCGATGGGTGCCTGCCAGGAGTGCGACGGCCTCGGCCACATCGAGTTCTTCGATCCGAAGCGTATCGTCGCCTTCCCGCACCTGTCGCTGGCGTCCGGCGCCGTGAAGGGCTGGGACCGCCGCAATCAGTTCTACTTTCAGATGCTGCAGAGCCTGGCGGCGCACTACGACTTCGACCTCGACAAGCCTTTCGAGACCCTGCCGAAAGCGGCGCAGGAAGCCGTGCTACATGGCTCGGGCAAGGCCGCGATCCCGTTCAGCTACGTCAACGAGCGTGGCCGCACCGTGATCCGCGAGCACACCTTCGAAGGCGTGGTCAACAACCTGCAGCGGCGCTACCGCGAGACCGACTCGATGGCGGTCAAGGAAGAGCTGGCGAAGTTCATCAACGAGAAGAAATGCCCGGCCTGCGAAGGCGCGCGCCTGCGCACCGAAGCGCGCTTCGTGAAGATCGGACAAGGCGCCCAGCAGCGCGCGATTTATGAAGTCTCGGACAAGCCGCTACGCGACACCCTCGCCTTCTTCGAGACCCTGGAGCTGAGCGGCGCCAAGAAGGACATCGCCGAGCGCGTCATCAAGGAAATCACGGCGCGCCTCAAGTTCCTGAACAACGTCGGCCTGGACTACCTGTCGCTCGACCGCAGCGCAGACACGCTCTCCGGCGGCGAAGCCCAGCGCATCCGCCTGGCCTCGCAGATCGGCTCCGGCCTGACCGGCGTGATGTACGTGCTGGACGAGCCCTCGATCGGCCTGCACCAGCGCGACAACGACCGCCTGATCGCGACGCTGAAGCATTTGCGCGACATCGGCAACAGCGTGCTGGTGGTGGAGCACGACGAGGATGCGATCCGTACCGCCGACTACATCGTCGACATGGGCCCGGGCGCGGGCGTGCATGGCGGCGCGGTGATCGCGGCCGGCTCGCTGCCGGAGATCATGCAGAGCGAGCATTCGCTCACCGCGCAGTACCTGGACGGCCGCCGCAAGATCGAGGTGCCGAAGAAGCGCACCAAGATGGATCCGGCGCGCCAGCTGGTGATCACCGGCGCCAAGGGCAACAACCTCAAGAATGTCTCGCTGACCCTGCCGGTGGGCCTGATGACCTGCGTGACGGGTGTCTCGGGTTCGGGCAAGTCGACCCTGATCAACGACACCCTGTACCCGGCCCTGTCGCGCCACCTGTACGGTTCGCAGACCGAGCCGGCGGAGCACGATGCGATCCACGGCCTGGAGCACTTCGACAAGGTGATCTCGGTCGACCAGGCGCCGATCGGCCGCACTCCGCGTTCGAACCCGGCGACCTACACCGGCGTGTTCACGCCGATCCGCGACCTGTTCGCCACCGTGCCGACCGCGAAGGAACGCGGCTACTCGGCGGGCCGCTTCTCCTTCAACGTGAAGGGCGGCCGCTGCGAGGCCTGCCAGGGCGACGGCGTGATCAAGGTCGAGATGCACTTCCTGCCGGACGTGTACGTGCCTTGCGACGTCTGCCACGGCAAGCGCTACAACCGCGAGACGCTGGAAGTGCAGTACAAGGGCAAGAACATCACCGAAGTGCTGGAGATGACGGTCGAGGATGCGCACGAGTTCTTCAAGCCGGTGCCGGTGATCGCGCGCAAGCTCCAGACCTTGCTGGATGTCGGCCTCGGCTACATCAAGCTGGGCCAGAGCGCGACCACGCTGTCGGGTGGCGAGGCGCAGCGTGTGAAGCTGTCGCTGGAGCTGTCCAAGCGCGATACCGGACGTACCCTGTACATCCTGGACGAGCCGACCACCGGCCTGCACTTCGCCGACATCGACCTGCTGCTGAAGGTGATCCACCGCCTGCGCGACCAGGGCAATACGCTGGCGATCATCGAGCACAACCTGGATGTGATCAAGACCGCGGACTGGATCGTCGACCTGGGGCCGGAAGGTGGCGCCGGCGGCGGGACGATCGTCGCGAACGGCACGCCGGAAGAGGTGGCGAAGAACAAGGCGAGCGTGACCGGGAAATATTTGAAGCCGTTGTTGAAGGCTTGAGTCGACGTTGATATCGTTCGCAGCCGACAGCCGTAAAACCGTCGTTCCGGCGAAGGCCGGAACCTAAGTTTGCATGCTAACCAGTAACTTTCACCGCAGCTGGTACGCAAAGGAATTGGATTCCGGCCTTCGCCGGAATGACGTGCGGAGGGCGCGGACCGTAAAGTAAACAGGGGCAGCGCCGCCAGGCACTGCCCCTGTTCTTTTATGCGCGGCCCGCTACTCCCTGCTCCGCTCCCTCTCCGACTCGGTCTTGCTGTCCTTGCCCGACGAGGTCGGCCCCTTCGTCCCGCTGCCGCCCATGGCCGCGGCACCGCCGCCGCTGGACGCATTCGCCAGCGCCTGACGCAGCATGTCGGCCTGCGGATTCTTCACCTTGCCGCTCAAGACGTCGCGCGCTGCCACCTGGCGCCGGTAGTAGGCCGAGGTCTCGTCTTCGTCGTAGTCGATATCCGTGATGTTGAGGGCCGCGCCGCCGAACAGGCCTTCGGTGTCGGCCCAGGCCGTGATGTTGCCCCAGCCGGCCGAGCCTTCGACCTTCTTCGACCAGTCGACCAGCGTCAGGCCGGCGTCGGCCCCCAGCGAGAACTTGTTGTTCTGCATGAAGCTGTTGAGCGCTTTCTGGTCGTTGAGCACGAAGGCGATGGCGCCGGCTTCGGCCCCCGCCTGCAGGCCGGCGGTGATGCCGCCCATGTTGTAGAAGGCCGGGTTGCTCCAGGTATTCCCGTTGCGCACCAGGAGCACGCCGGCGCCGCCGCGCGCGCCGACACCCAGGGCCGCTTCGCCATACTTGGGCACGACGAACACGCCCTTCGCGCGCTGCAGCAGTGACTTCATCTCCGGCGTGGCCTGCATCTGGTGCACGACCCGGATGGCGCTGTTGACGTGCTCGTTCGCGTCCTTCATCTCTTCCTTGTGGCGGGCCGTGCCCGGAGTGGCGGCTTCCTTGGCCGAACCGACCTGGGCAAGGGCGGCCCCGGCCGTTCCAGCCAGCAGCACGGCAAACGATGTCAGGACGAGGTGCTTTCTGCTTGCTTTCATGATTCTTCCTCCTTGGTGGACGTTGAAACAACGAAAAGCCTGCTATTGCTCAGCCTGTGCCTTGCGGCGAATGTCCATCCAGACGCAGGTCGCCGAACAGCTGAGACCGGCCGAGGTGGGATCGCTCAGGTTGTATGCCCAGCGTTCTTGCGCCCCCTGGTAAGCGATCTGGCACAAGCCCTGGGCCGGCGTGCGCACGGCGGAAAGGAAACAGGCTTTCGCATCCGTCGAATCGGGAATCTGCTTCCACGCGCCGTTGGTGGATTCCTTCAGGGGCACCTGGCGCACATTGGTGGTCACGAGTTCCAGCTGGTCGATGGTCTGCAGAAGCAGTTGCTGCTTGGTCTTTTCTGTGTGCTGCCTGACCCGTTCGGCCTCCGATGTGATCTGTCCCTGCACGCAGGTCAGGGCGGCCTGGATATCCCCGATTTTTTCGATCTTGTTGATTCGCGCCTGGCAATCCTCCTGTGCAGCGACACCGGATGCCGCCGCTGCCAATACGCACCCCAGCAGACTCGTCCTCATGCGGAACTTCATTGGCCACCTCCATCGTTATTGGTCACGGAACACACAATTCGCGCTTCTTTCGCTGATCTCGGGGCTGTTGCAGTTGTCGGCCGCGGCGGGAGACGCCGGCTTGGCTGCCGGCTGGGCCTTGCGTGCAGCCGGGGCGGCTGGCCTGGCTGCACGCGGTTTCTGTTGAGCGTCCTGGCGCGGTTTGGCCCCGTCGCCGGATCCGGAAGCGATGCGTGGAGCCGGGTCGGCAGGTTTGGCAGGCTCCGGGGTGGCCACTGTCCCTGGCGCAGGCAGCGGCGCCTCCTTCGAATCGGCGGCTGGCGCTGGCGTGGTCCCGGAGGCAGATGGCATCGATGGCCCTGGTGTGGCCGCCGTGGACGGCGTGCTGTCCGCTGAAGGCCACAGCGTCACGACACCGATCGCGACAGCCAGCGCTGCGGCCAGCCCCGCTGCCAGCAGGCCCTTGCGGGAGCGTCCGGGTGGCGCGGCCTGGGCCGGCGTCTCCTCCCGGGCCGGTGGAAATGACGGCGGCCAGCCCTGGTCATGCGTGACGCTTGGCTGGACCGGAGTCGGCCCCGGGTCGGCCGACGGAATGGTTTCACCTGCCGGGGCCGGCGGCGGGAGGTCGGGTTTCGCCAGTGGCTGACTCTCCTTGACCCGCGTCGTCCTCGGCTTTTTTCTCGTTCCAGGGGCCAGGTCCGCCTGCAGCGGCATGGCGCCCTGCTGCGACTGGGTCTCTCTGGCCTCTTTCTGCTCGTTCAGCGCGGGCGCAACGCGCGATGGGCGCGTGCCGGTCTTCGCCGCGGGCTCCTTCGGCTTTTTCTGTGCGGCGGCGCTTGCTGCCGGGCTGACTACCGGGTTTGCTGCCGGTTGAAACAGCTGGCCGCTGAGTGCACGCATGTACAGCACCGGCGTGCCCCATTCGATCGGGTGGCCGTTGGCCTGCATGCGCAGCCTGGCTTCGGTCAGCGAGGTGTCGACAGCGCCGATCTCGATCAGGTCCCGATAAAAGTAGCGGGTGAAAATGAGTGCGGCGTCATCCGTGATCGACGCCTGCATCGCCACCACGGCCGGCACGCCCTGCCTCAGGAATCCTTGTGCCAGTCCCGAAAAAGGCACGTCCTCGGTGATGGCGCCGGAGCAGGCGTTCAGGACGATGAGCCGCGGCAAGGCTCCGATCGGAAACGCGGCACGCAGGTGGGTGGCCTCCATTTCCAGGCCCTTGCCGGACTCCTGCTCAAGCACCAGCGCCCCCGGTACCCCATGCCCCACGAAATGGAAGATATGGGCGCCGTAATGCCGGAGCGAATCGCGCAGGTTGTCGAAGGTACAGCGGCCGGGTACCGGGCGCAGGTCGAGCTGGCCGGCGGCAACCGACGGCCCCAAGGCGTGACGCAGGATGTCCCATTCGCGTGCGATGTCGAGGCGCGGATGATCGGTCGGCGCGGACAAGGCCACCAGGACCCGCAAGGGTCCCTCCACCGTGATCGGCGGGATCGGTTGCGCAACCGGGAGGTAACGGACAAGGGGGGTGTGTTCCCTGACTGCCAGGAATTCCCTGCTTTCGGTGTCGAACAGGAACTCCCACGGCCTGACGTGGAGTTCGCTGTCTTCGGGCAGCCGCAGGCGGACGCGCAGTCCTTTCCCGGAACGGAATGCGCTATCCAGCGAAGACCGGAACAGGTGTTCGATGTCACCGGAAAACACCGCCTCGAACAGGCGCCCGCCGAAGTCCTCGATCGTGCTCGCCGGGCTCGAGCGGCCACGGCGTTGCCTCAGCCCGCCGTAGATTTCCGCCAGCATCGCGTTTTCTTCTTCGGCGTCGAAGGGCCACTTCACGTCGACGAAGGGACAGTCGCCCTGGGGCGACTCGAGCACCCTTGCACACAGCCGGTCCCCTCCATGCGGGCTGATGACTTCCAAATCGAAGTTCTGATAAATCATCGCAACCCCACTGCGGTCCAGGAAAAACGGCACCCACGCGCCTGCTCTGGGGTACGGTAAGTCTTAGACAGCACCGCGCGCAGAATGTGCGCGTCCGGGGTGTCCCCGGCTTATTTCGGCTTCCAGACAAGCCTGATCTTGAGCGTTGCCTCACTGGAGCTCTTGGCAATATATGCATCGAGTCCGGCCTTGAACACCAGGCCGAACTCGACATCGACGGAGTCCGGCAACACATCCAGGCCGCCGCAGGTCTCCATCGTCGCTTCGGCAACAGGACGGATGACCGACAGCGCATCCACCAGGGACTTGCCGACCTTTTCCGTGACCTGGGCGACAGCGGCACCGCGCACCACGCCTCCTGCAGCAGCTTCCTGCGATTCGACGACCACTGTGCCACCCGGCACATTGAACTCAATAAGCTTGTTCATGGAAATCCCCCTTCCAAATGAAAAAAGGGATGGGCGTCTGCCCATCCCTTCCTGCTTATGTCTTGCCAGTGCGCCTTATGCCGCCAGCTGCTTCTCCAGCTTGGCCTTGGTGTCGACCAGCTCCTGCGGCAGGTGGTAGGCCAGCTTTTCGAACAGCTCGCTGTGCAGCTTCAGCTCTTCGTTCCAGGCGTCCTTGTCGATCGAGGTGATCTGGGTGAACTGCTGCTCGGTGAAGTCCACGCCTTCCCAGTTCAGGTCGCCGTAGTTCGGCGAAGTGCCGAACAGGTGCTGCTGGCCGCCCTGGGCGCCGCCTTCGGCGCGGTCCAGGATCCACTTCAGCACGCGCATGTTGTCGCCGTAGCCCGGCCACACGAAGCCGCCGTTCTCGTCGGTGCGGAACCAGTTGACGCAGAAGATCTTCGGCGCGCTGCCCTGCGCTTCGATCTTCTTCCCGAGGTTCAGCCAGTGCTGGAAGTAGTCGCTCATGTTGTAGCCCATGAACGGCAGCATCGCGAACGGATCGCGGCGCACCACGCCCATCTGGCCGGCGGCGGCGGCGGTGGTTTCCGAGCCCATGGTAGCGGCCATGTAGACGCCTTCCACCCAGTTGTTGGCTTCGGTCACCAGCGGCACGGTGGTCGAGCGGCGGCCGCCGAAGATGAAGGCCGAGATCGGCACGCCGGCCGGGTCGTCCCAGGCAGCGTCGATCACCGGGTTCTGGGTGGCGGCGACGGTGAAGCGTGCGTTCGGGTGGGCGGCCTTGGTGCCGGACGCCGGGGTCCAGTCCTTGCCCTGCCAGTCGATCAGGTGATCCGGCGCCTGCTTGCTCATGCCTTCCCACCACACGTCGCCGTCGTCGGTCAGCGCCACGTTGGTGAAGATGACGTTCTCGCGCAGCGAGGCCATGCAGTTCGGGTTGGTCTTGTCGTTGGTGCCCGGGGCCACGCCGAAGTAGCCGGCTTCCGGGTTGATGGCGTACAGCTTGCCGTCCGCGCCCGGCTTGATCCAGGCGATGTCGTCGCCGATGGTGGTGACCTTCCAGCCGTCGAAGGCCTTCGGCGGGATCAGCATGGCGAAGTTGGTCTTGCCGCAGGCCGAGGGGAAGGCCGCCGCGACGTATTTCTTGTCGCCTTGCGGCGATTCGACGCCCAGGATCAGCATGTGCTCGGCCAGCCAGCCGGTGCCGCCCTGCTGCGCTTCCTGGTAGCCCATGTTCGAGGCGATGCGCAGTGCGAAGCACTTCTTGCCCAGCAGCGCGTTGCCGCCGTAGCCCGAGCCGAAGGACCAGATCTCGCGGGTTTCCGGATAGTGGACGATGTACTTGGTGGCATTGCACGGCCACGGCACGTCTTTCTGGCCGGCGGCCAGCGGCATGCCGACGGTGTGCACGCAGGGCACGAACTCGCCGTCTGCGCCCAGCACGTCGAACACGGCCTTGCCCATGCGCGTCATGATGCGCATGTTGACGGCGACGTAAGGCGAGTCGGACAGTTCGACGCCGATGTGGGCGATCGGCGAGCCCAGCGGGCCCATCGAGAACGGCACCACGTACAGCGTGCGGCCGGCCATGCAGCCGTCGAACAGGCCGTTCAGGGTGCGGCGCATCTCGGCCGGGTCCATCCAGTTGTTGGTCGGGCCGGCCTGTTCCTTCGTGGCCGAGCAGATGTAGGTACGGTCTTCGACGCGGGCGACGTCCGACGGGTCGGACCAGGCCAGATAGGAATTCGGACGCTTCGCCGGGTTCAGCTTCTTCATCGTACCGGCTTCGACCATCTGCGCGCACAGGCGGTCGTACTCTTCCTCGGAGCCGTCGCACCAGTAGATGCTGTCAGGCTTCGTCAGGGCAGCGATGTCCGCGACCCAATTGATGAGCTTTTGGTGTTTGACGTGAGCAGGAACGTTCAGTGCGGCGACGCCGCCCATCACGGGCTGGTTCATAGATACCTCCAATGCCAATTAAGAATACTGTCGTGGCAGGATCATCCGTCTGGCCGTGCCTTAAAATGGCGATCCGCTCCAGCGGAGCGCGGCGTTTACGGCGGTCGTGTCGACGGCCTCATAAGAGGGAAGCCGAAGCGGTGCTGCCGGGTCCGGCACAAGCGTGTCAAACCCTCAAGAATTGGCCGATTGTACACCCGCAAAACCCGATTCACGCTCATCTACTACAAAAAAGTAGCCAAAAATGACCGAGTAATGTAGTAGGCTATTCGGAGCCTTTTTGGAAGCTGTTATTTCGCTACGTGATCGAACTTATTTGAAAGCAACTTTTATGCGAATAGCTGTTTTGGACGATTATCAGGACGCCGTGCGCGGCCTGCAATGCTTCCGCCTGCTCGACGGACACGAGGTAAAAGTCTTCACGCATGCGGCGCGCGGACTCGGCCAGCTGGCCGCGCGGCTGACGCCCTTCGATGCGCTGGTGCTCATCCGCGAGCGCACTGCCTTCCCTGCCGCGCTGCTGGCCCGGCTGCCGAACCTGAAGCTGATTTCACAGACCGGCAAGGTCAGCGGCCATATCGACGTGGCGGCCGCGACCGCACACGGTATTGCGATCGCCGAGGGCATCGGCTCGCCGGTGGCGCCATCCGAACTGACCTGGGCCCTGATCATGGCGGCCAGCCGCAAGATCGTGCCCTATGCGAGCAACCTGAAGGACGGCCTGTGGCAGACGGCCTCTATTAACCCGGTGCTCAACGGCCTGGGGCGTTCGCTGCGCGGGCGCACGCTGGCGATCTGGGGCTACGGCAAGATCGGCCAGCTGGTGGCCGGCTATGCGCGCGCCTTCGGCATGCGCGTGCTGGTGTGGGGCAGCGAAGGCAGCCGGCAGAAGGCGCTGGCCGACGGCTTCGAGGCGGCAGCCTCGCGCGAGGCCCTGTTCGCGCAGGCGGACGTGCTCACGCTGCACCTGCGCCTGGGCGAGGCCACGCGCGGCATCGTCAAGGCCGAGGATTTCGCACGCATGAAGCCGGATGCCTTGTTCGTCAACACGAGCCGCGCCGAGCTGGTCGAGGAAGGGGCGCTGGAGCAGGCACTGCGGGCCGGACAGCCTGGTTATGCGGCGCTGGACGTGTTCACCAATGAACCGCTCAGGCCCGATTCGCCGCTGCTGCGCATCCCGACGGTGCTGGCAACGCCGCACCTGGGATATGTGGAGCAGGACAGCTACGAAATTTATTTCCAGACCGCGTTCGAGAACCTGGTGCGGTTTGCGGCGGGGCAGCCGGATAATATTTTGAACCCGGAGGCGCTTGGGAAGCGGTGAAGTTAGCGGCTTCGGATGGGAAATTAGGCTCCGGCGAAGGCCGGAGCCTAATTCTGCAGTGCAGTGAGAACAAAACCGAGCGCAGCGAGCAGCACCAATCAGCGCAGCTCCGGCTCTCCGGTAATCAGATTCACCTTCCGCGCCGGCATCACATGCGTGCCGGTCCACAGCCCCGCCCAACCCGGCGGCCAGCCGATCTGCGGCCCCGCATACGGCTGCAGCCCCGCCCGCACCGGCACCACCGGCACCGGCGGCGCTTCGATCAGCTTGCCGCCGCTTGGACGCTCCATGTTCAGGCTGTACATGTACCCAGGCAAGAGCAGATCGCAGACCTGCGCGAACCAGGCCGTGTGGTCCTCGTCGCGCCCCAGCGCCTGCGCCAGGCCTTGCGGATCGAACTTCGCCAGCGCATGGATCAGCTCGTCGGTGCTCGCGCCCGGCGAATCGCCCCAACCCATCACCGGATTGTTATTGTAGTCCGCGCCCGAGCCGTACCAGCCTTCGCGCCAGGTGCGCTGCATCCAGTTGCGCGGGCCGGTGAACAAATGCCAGCGCCAGTGCAAGCCGGAAGGTTTGGGCCAGGAGTACAGGTACAGCTTCTGGTAGCCCGCCTCGTGCAGCGCGCGCACCACTTCCATCAGGCGCGCATGCGGCATGCGGTCCGGCGGGGCGCGGCGGAACAGGATCGGCTCGCCATCCGCGTGCTGCACCTCGTCGCTCGACAGATTCAGGTCGAGCGTGCGCTGCTCGCTGCCGAAGCGCGCCGAGATCCAGCCGGTCAGCAGGTTGACGTGGGTGATCACGCCATAGCCTCGATGGCGGTGAAAAATGACGGTGCCCGGTGCGACGGCTTTCATGGGAGTAACTGGGAGAGAAATAGGAAGAAGATGGGTGAGTCTACTCATCCGATCCAGGCGATTCTAGCGCAGTCACAGTCAGATACACTACCGTTTGCGGCTATCATTACCCACCTTTTTTCTGCACGTGGACAAACCAACATGACTTTGCGAATCATCGCCACCGGCGGCACTTTCGATAAACACTACAACGAACTGAACGGCGTGCTCGGCTTTGCCGAAAGCCACCTGCCGGCCGTGATCGCGCGCTCGCGCATGACCATCCCGGTCGAGCTCGAAGTGCTGCCGCTGCTCGATTCGCTCGACATGCAGGACCCGGACCGCCAGCGCGTGCTGGCCTCCTGCCAGGCGACAAAAGAAAAAGCCATCGTCATCATCCACGGCACCGATACCATGCGCGAAACGGCGGCCGTGCTCGGTGCAGCCAGCCTCGGCCAGACCATCGTGCTGACCGGCGCCATGATCCCCTACGAGATCGCCAACTCGGACGCCCTGTTCAACCTCGGCTTCGCCTGCGGCGTCGCGCAAACGCTGCCGGCCGGCGTCTACGTGGCCATGAACGGCCAGGTGTTCCCATGGGATAACGTCACCAAGAACCGCGCCGCCGGCGTGTTCCAGCAGCTGTAATTCCCACCGGCAGGCGCGCGCTGCACGCTTGCGCGCCTCCCTATACTGCTCTCTCCAAACGAATTTGTCCGAGGAGAGAGCAATGAACGAGCAGCGTCCTATCCTGACCACGCGCCAGGGCCATCCGGTCCGCGACAACCAGTCGCTGCGCTCGGTGGGCGAACGTGGTCCGGCCACGCTCGAGAATTACCAGTTCATCGAAAAGATCACCCATTTCGACCGCGAGCGCATCCCGGAGCGCGTGGTGCATGCGCGCGGCACCGGCGCCCACGGCTACTTCGAGCCCTACGGCACCATCGGCGGCGAGCCGGCCAGCAAGTACACGCGTGCCCGCGTGCTCAACGAACTCGGTGTCCAGACCCCGATCTTCGTGCGCTTCTCGACCGTGATCGGCGCCAAGGAGTCGCCCGAGACGGCGCGCGATCCGCGCGGCTTCGCCATCAAGTTCAAGACCGTGGACGGCAACTGGGATCTGGTGGGCAACAACCTGAAGGTCTTCTTCATCCGTGACGCGATCAAGTTCCCGGACATGATCCACGCCTTCAAGCCCGATCCGGTCACCAACCAGCAGGAGCCGTGGCGCTTCTACGACTTCATCTGCAGCCATCCGGAAGCGCTGCACATGATTACCTGGGTCAAGAGCCCGTGGGGCATCCCAGCCACTTACCGCGAGATGGAAGGCTCGGGCGTGAACACCTACAAGTTCGTCAACGACCAGGGCGTGGCCCACCTGGTGAAGTTCCACTTCCAGCCCAAGCAGGGCGTGCGCAACCTCACGGCGCAACAGGCCGCCGAAATCCAGGCCCACGACACCAGCCATGCCACGCGCGACCTGTACGAGGCGATCGAGCGCGGCGAGTTCCCGGAATGGGAATTCTGCGTGCAGATCATGAGCGACAGCGAGCATCCGGAACTCGACTTCGACCCGCTGGACGACACCAAGCGCTGGCCGGAAGACCAGTTCCCGCTGCTGCCGCTGGGCCGCATCGTGCTGAACAAGAACCCGGATAACGTGTTCGCCGAGACCGAGCAGGCGGCCTTCGGCACCGGGGTGCTGGTGGACGGCATCGACTTCTCGGACGACAAGATGCTGCAGGGCCGCACCCTGTCCTATTCCGACACCCAGCGCTACCGGGTGGGCCCGAACTACCTGCAGCTGCCGATCAACCAGCCCCAGGAAGGCGCGGCGGCGCGCACCAACCAGCGCGACGGCCAGATGACCTATTACGTGGACGGCCGCGGCCAGGACAAGCACATCAACTACGAGCCGAGCCTGATGGGCGGCTACAGCGAAGCGCCGAAGCCGGAGAAGGAATACAACCAGTACGTGGAGGGCCACTTGGGCCGCTACCAGACCACCCGCACGATGGACGACTACGCGCAGGCGGGGGCGCGCTACCGCACGTTCGAGGACTGGGAGCGCGACGACCTGGTCAACAACGTGGGGGGCGACCTGAAGAAGTGCCCGGCGCCGATCCAGCTGCGCATGGTGTGGCACCTGTGGCACTGCGACGAGGATTACGGCCGCCGCGTGGCCGAGGTGGCGGGCGTCGACCTGGAACAGGCCAAGGCCTTGCCGCCGCTGCCGGGCAAGCCGGCGCCGCACCAGAACCGGTCGGGGCCGACCTACTCGAGCGGCAAGCCGGAACAGGGGGATGAGCCGTCGACCAGCGAGGAGATGGCCGGAGCGAAGTAAGCAGTGCATCAGATCATGCACTGTTTGAACGCGTGGGCGGGAGACCCTGTATGGCACAGGGACATGGGTTACACATGTCTAGAGACATAGGTGACACATGTCGAACCATTCTACGCCTTAATCCTGAGGTCGATTTCTGCGACTTTTCGCGTACAGAACATGACGTCGAAGAGT
>NZ_JNNN01000015.1:0-1366 GCF_000735635.1 Massilia sp. LC238
TGATCTTGCCCCGCTTTTCCCGGACACAGCCTGATGCTTAGTTAGCGTCAGTTTCCAGAGCCTGACGGCGTCGCTCTTTCCTAAACATCCGCGGCGATTTGTAGCCGAGCGCTGAATGCGGATGCACCTCGTTGAAATGCTTGAATGCGTCGGGCAACTGAGTCAGCACGACAGCGCCGCTGCTGCGGTCCATGCCGCCGACGTAATCTCGTTTAAACGTGTTCACGAAGCTCTCTGCCATGCCGTTCGACTGCGGGCTGTTCACTGGCGTATGCACCGGCCTGATGCCCAGTTGATGGGCCAAAGCGTGCGTTTCGATAGCCCGGAAAGCGCCGCCATTGTCGCTCAAGAATTCCACTGTGATCGCCCGCTCGTCGGTGCTGCCGAAACGTGCTTCCACGGCCTCAATCATCATGTCGCGCACCGGCTCACCGGGCAGGCCACGTCCGATCCAGGCACGCCAGGCGATAATCTCGCGGTCGCAGCAGTCCTTCATGAACACGCCAGTCACCACCTCGCCGTTGTCGCAGGCGATCTCGAAGCCATCCGAGCACCAGCGCTGGTTCGATTCTTCGACCATCACTTTGCCGTCGTGAGGGCGGCCGCTGTCACTACGCCTAGGCGATTTCGGCAGCAGCAAACCCTGCTCCTTCATCACGCGGTACATGCGCTTGTGGTTCACTGGACGCAGGCCCATCAGGCTTCGCGTACGGTTCACCAGGGCGCCAGCACGACGGTAGCCATAGGTCGGCAGCGCCGTGATCTCGGCGCGTACCGCGTCGGCAATCATCGCGTCGGCGACCGGGTCGAGCCTGGCCACAGTGCGCTTGTCGACCCAGTCCGCGGGTCGGGCAAGGAGGTCAATCACGTGCGAGCGCGCTACACCAAGGACAACGCAGACAGGCTTTACTGCCCGTCCTTGTCCAATAAGGGTGAGCGCGCAATCCACTTTTTTTCGCGAGCCAGCTCGACCGCTTCGCGCAGGATCTCCGCCTCCATCGTCTTCTTGCCCAGCATGCGCTGCAGTTGCGCGATCTGGGCGCGCGCCGCCGCCAACTCACTCGCCGGCACGACCGATTCACCTGATTGCACCGCCACCAGGGCGCCTTCCCGCTCGAGCTTGCGCCAGTTGAACAGCTGGCTGGCACTGATGCCGTGCTTGCGGGCCACCAGCGACACGCTCATGCCTGGCTCGTACGTTTCCTTGACCAGCGCAGCCTTTTCCTGCACTGACCAGCGCCGGCGTCGCTCTTCGGACACCGTCACGACTTCGATGGTTTGGTTGTTTCTAGTCATACTCACAGTCTTATTCCTATCCGTAAGGATACAGCATCGACTGTGTCTGGTACTTCAAGGGGCTATCTCA
>NZ_JNNN01000016.1:0-1829 GCF_000735635.1 Massilia sp. LC238
TGAGGTCCGAAGATCCCCCACTTTCTTCCGTAGAACGTATGCGGTATTAGCGCAACTTTCGCTGCGTTATCCCCCACTTCTGGGTACGTTCCGATGTATTACTCACCCGTTCGCCACTCGCCACCAGGCCGAAGCCCGTGCTGCCGTTCGACTTGCATGTGTAAAGCATGCCGCCAGCGTTCAATCTGAGCCAGGATCAAACTCTTCAGTTCAATCTCTGTTTGTCGAAAACCGCATTGCTACGGCTTTCGAAATCGATCCACTGGATCGATTTCGCTCACTCAAGATACTGACCGTTATCTCATTGCTGAGACAACGCTTAATACTTTTGTGAACATTTGATAATTTAAGTATGCAGCTGAACAAGTCAGCCGGCACCTTCATCAAACGCCCACACTTATCGACTGTTGATTGTTAAAGAACCGTTGTTCTGTACTACCTTGCTGCACCTTACGAAGCGTTGTGTTCGTCAGCAGCAGAGAAGTGAGATTATGCAGTGTTTCGCTTAACTCGTCAACCCCTCGTCTCTTTCGCTGTCGCTGCTGTAAAAGCTGCGGTGTGCGTCGGAGAAACGAGACTATAGCAAACCCGGTGTGGAACGGCAAGGGCATCGTTGGCCGGAAGCGACTGTACAAAGGAAGCTGCAAGCTTCTCCTTGGCGTCCAGGCCTCCGCGTTCCATAGTGGGTCTAGGCGTGTGGACATTGAAGGAAGGAGGTTTTCCGCGTACTGTTTGACCATGGAAAAAATTGACCAGGCGAATGATCCAGATGACCTAGAGATGCGCAATATTATTGAAGAGGCGCGTGTCGTTCTTCCTGGTGTCCAGGCTTTGTTTGGTTTCCAGACGATCGCGGTCTTCAACGATCGCTTCGAAGAGCTGGCGTATTACGCGAAGGCCTGCCATGCCGCGGCGCTCATCATGGTGATCGTTTCCGTCGCCATGGTCATGACGCCGGCGATCTACTACCGCACCTGCCGGGGCCACGCCACGGGGGCGATGGTGAAGCTGTCGTCGGTAATGATTCGCGGTGCGCTCTGCCCGCTTGCAATCGGCCTGGCCCTGGACATGTTCACGGTCATTCATATCGTCACGGCGGGCATGTCGGCACGCATGATGCTCAGCGTTGCCGCTGCGCTGGGAACGCTCTTGCTATTGTCGGGTTTGTGGTTCTACGTCCCGCGCCGGGCGCGCGCAATGACTCGTAAAAACCGGCGTCCCTGAGCGTTTTCGCTTATGTGAGTTGTCGAACAGATGAGTTTTCTTGCAGCCGGATAATCAGTGCTGCGACATCAATCGGGATCCGATTGAACCGTGCCCTGGCACTATGGTCGAAGCACGTCAGCCTGCATGACGCGGGGAGTATTTTGAACTGGGCTGCATTCACCAACCCGAAGTTCCGATATCGGGGGGAGCATTACGGTGGTGAGTGTTGGCCCAGCCGTGCAAAGTACCGGCGACTTCGGCGCGTAAAGGCAAGGGCGGGCTAGTCGGCACGCCTCCCACCGGGTTGCGGTGTCGCACAGCTGGGACCTGGCCGGGAAACCGGTCGGGCGGAAGCCTCGGTTCATGACCGGGGCTTTTTTTTGCCCAAAGCCGGGCGCCGGCGGCGCAGTCGCACTTCGCTGCAGAGCGGCCGGAGCTTCTCGAGCATAAGCCACAAAAGCAAAAAGCCCGCTCAGACTTAACTGAGCGGGCTTTGCATATAACTAGCCTGACGATAACCTACTTTCACACTGGTTGCAGCACTATCATCGGCGCAAAGTCGTTTCACGGTCCTGTTCGGGATGGGAAGGGGTGGGACCGACTTGCTATGGTCATCAGGCTTT
>NZ_JNNN01000017.1:0-1968 GCF_000735635.1 Massilia sp. LC238
ATATGGTAGGAGAGCGTTCTGTAAGCCTGCGAAGGTGTCTTGTGAAGGATGCTGGAGGTATCAGAAGTGCGAATGCTGACATGAGTAGCGATAATGCGGGTGAAAAGCCCGCACGCCGTAAGCCCAAGGTTTCCTGTTCAACGTTCATCGGAGCAGGGTGAGTCGGCCCCTAAGGCGAGGCAGAGATGCGTAGCTGATGGGAAGCAGGTTAATATTCCTGCACCGTCGTATGATGCGATGGGGGGACGGATCGCGGAAGGTTGTCCAACTGTTGGAATAGTTGGTTTCTGGTTCATAGAAGGCGCTTAGGCAAATCCGGGCGCAGGATTCAAGGGACTGGGACGGGCACCCATGTGGTGCGAAGCAATCGGAAGTGGTTCCAAGAAAAGCCTCTAAGCTTCAGTCATACGAGACCGTACCGCAAACCGACACAGGTGGGCGAGATGAGTATTCTAAGGCGCTTGAGAGAACTCGGGAGAAGGAACTCGGCAAATTGGTACCGTAACTTCGGGATAAGGTACGCCCCGGTAGCTTGACCACTTTACTGTGGAAGGGTGAAAGGGTTGCAATAAACTGGTGGCTGCGACTGTTTAATAAAAACACAGCACTCTGCAAACACGAAAGTGGACGTATAGGGTGTGACGCCTGCCCGGTGCTGGAAGATTAAATGATGGGGTGCAAGCTCTTGATTGAAGTCCCAGTAAACGGCGGCCGTAACTATAACGGTCCTAAGGTAGCGAAATTCCTTGTCGGGTAAGTTCCGACCTGCACGAATGGCGTAACGATGGCCACACTGTCTCCTCCCGAGACTCAGCGAAGTTGAAATGTTTGTGATGATGCAATCTACCCGCGGCTAGACGGAAAGACCCCATGAACCTTTACTGTAGCTTTGCATTGGACTTTGAACCAATCTGTGTAGGATAGGTGGGAGGCTTTGAAGCGGGGACGCCAGTTCTCGTGGAGCCATCCTTGAAATACCACCCTGGTTTGTTTGAGGTTCTAACCTTGGTCCGTTATCCGGATCGGGGACAGTGCATGGTAGGCAGTTTGACTGGGGCGGTCTCCTCCTAAAGTGTAACGGAGGAGTTCGAAGGTACGCTAGGTACGGTCGGACATCGTGCTAATAGTGCAATGGCATAAGCGTGCTTAACTGCGAGACCGACAAGTCGAGCAGGTACGAAAGTAGGACATAGTGATCCGGTGGTTCTGTATGGAAGGGCCATCGCTCAACGGATAAAAGGTACTCTGGGGATAACAGGCTGATTCCTCCCAAGAGTTCATATCGACGGGGGAGTTTGGCACCTCGATGTCGGCTCATCACATCCTGGGGCTGTAGCCGGTCCCAAGGGTATGGCTGTTCGCCATTTAAAGTGGTACGTGAGCTGGGTTTAAAACGTCGTGAGACAGTTTGGTCCCTATCTGCCGTGGGCGTTGGAAATTTGAAGGGGGCTGCTCCTAGTACGAGAGGACCGGAGTGGACGAACCTCTGGTGTACCGGTTGTCACGCCAGTGGCATTGCCGGGTAGCTAAGTTCGGAAGAGATAACCGCTGAAAGCATCTAAGCGGGAAACTTGCCTTAAGATGAGATTTCCCGGAGCCTTGAGCTCCTTGAAGGGTCGTTCGAGACCAGGACGTTGATAGGCTGGGTGTGGAAGTGCAGTAATGCATTAAGCTAACCAGTACTAATTGCCCGTACGGCTTGTCCCTATAACCTTGGTAGGCTATAGACAAGTCAGGAATACAGCTGCAGTTTGTTGATACTGCTACCCCAAGAACAACAAAAAACTACTTCTTCCCGGATTGGTGAAGTTTGACCATGTGGTCAAATCTCACGACAAGTCAAAGCCTGATGACCATAGCAAGTCGGTCCCACCCCTTCCCATCCCGAACAGGACCGTGAAACGACTTTGCGCCGATGATAGTGCTGCAACCAGTGTGAAAGTAGGTTATCGTCAGGCTAGTTATATG
>NZ_JNNN01000018.1:0-492 GCF_000735635.1 Massilia sp. LC238
CGCCGGACTCGCCACGGGTAGCGCCGTTGCCGCCGCGAGGGCGCCGGTGGCGAGCCGTTGCAAATTGATGGCCGCGTTGACGTCGCGGTCGTGGTACGCGCCGCAGCCGGTGCATGTCCAGACGCGCTCGCCCAGGGCCAGGGCGGCGTTGCGTGCTCCGCAGCCCGAACAGAGCTTGCTGGACGGATACCAGCGCTCGGCCAGCACGATCAGGGTGCCGTAGCGCGCGGCCTTGTACAGCAGCTGGCGCCGAATTTCGTAAAAGCCGACATCCGAGATCGCGCGGGACAGCCTGGCATTGGCCAGCATGCCGCCCACGTTCAGGTCCTCGATCGCCACCGCTTGGTTTTCGCGGCACAGGCGCGTCGTGAGCTTGTGGGTGAAATCCTGGCGCACCCGCGCGATACGGGCGTGCAGGCGCGCCAGCGCCTTCGCTCCCTTGGTGCGGTTCTTCGACACGGGCAGTCGCATGCCTTTCGGGATCCGGCCCGC